>NZ_BAAILO010000381.1:0-14483 GCF_054589115.1 Cupriavidus sp. 8B
GATCGACTCGACCTTCAACGCCTCGCAGCTGATCGGCCAGACCCAGAATGTCGTCAACATGAATGGCAACAACACGGCCTTTGCCGACGACATCAAATCCCACGTGAAGTCGACGCAGAACGCCAGCAACAACATCTATTGAATGGTCCCGGCACCCGCGCGAGGCGGCCCCGCCGCCTCCGTTGCCAGCCGGCTCCAACCATTTCCAGTGATCAAGTGAAGTCTAGGAGAACCATCATGTCATCCATCATCGTGCGCGACCTCGCCCTGAACCAAGACCTCGACAGCAAGTCGCTAGCCGCGGTACGCGGCGGCGCCAATTCCTGGTTGCAAGGACTGGGCCCGGTGGCCAACGTCAATGTCAACGTCAACCAGAACATCGCCCAGTTGCAGAGCATCAACGTGAACACGCTCAACAACGTCGGCGTGATCGGCGCCGGCTTTGGGCCGCTGAGCATCGACGTCAACCCGTCGCAGTGGGCCGCCACCCACGCCGCGGTCTGAGCGAAATGCGCCCCGCTCCGTGGAAACCCAAGGGTTTCCACGGCTGTTACGCACGAGTTGGCACTGCCCCGGAGGTAAAACCCGTGGCCTATACTGATCTGGCTGGGCTTGCCGCATCGCGCGCACCCACCCGGCGAACCCCGGCCGCGCCGGCCTTCGCCACCCTGCAGGAGGAAGTCATGGCCGTCATCGTCATCAAGGATTTGCCGGACAGCGTGGATCTCGACAGAGAAGCCATGGTGGCAATCACAGGCGGCGCGAGAGCGCGCGCCGGTCATGCATGGACGTCGCGCAAGCTCGGGGGAGCCTTGCGCGTCATCAGCTATCCGGAGGGCTTTCCAGGCCAACCGCTGGCAGGCACGCAGGCGCGGCCGGCCGGGGACATCAAGCGCAAGTAAGCCGAATCAGAAGCGCAAGGCAGCGATATTCTGCCCTCCGCGCCCGTTGCCCTGTCGGTAACGGGCGTCAGTCTTTTTGGGCGCTTGGTTTTGGGGGAGCTTTGGCGGATAAGGTGGCGCGTTGCGCTCGATCCATTTGCGCGAAAGGAACCGCCGGTCGCCAGCCTACAGCGCCGCCAGCGGATGCTCGCCGTGCGCCCAGGGGCTATCGAAGAAGGCGCGCACGCGCTCGCGGGTCACCTCGTCGAGACGCGCGGGCTGCCACTTCGGCGCGTGGTCCTTGTCGACCGCCAGCGCGCGAATGCCTTCCACGCCATCGCCGTGGCGGAACACGTAGTACATCATGTCCAGCTCCATGCGCAGTTCGTCGTTCAGCGCCATGGTGCGGGCGCGGCGGATCTGCTCCAGCGTGACGTTGAGCATCAGCGGTGAACGGGCGCGCAGCATGGCGGCGGTCTGCGCGGCCCAGTCGGAGCCGGCGTCGCTCACCGCTGCCACGATCCCGGTCACCGAAGCACCGGCGAACAGGTGGTCGATCTCGTCCTGCAGCCTGGCCAGGTGGCTTTCGCCCGGCGGGCAGGCAGCACGGTGCGCCGCGGTGGCTTCGTCGATACAGGCCAGCACGGCATCGCCATCGGCAAACTGGCGCGCGCGCAGCACGTCCACCAGTTCGGCCATGGTGTTACCCGGCAGGTAGGCATCGGCCAGGCCCGCGTAGAGCCCATCGGCGGCATGGATCATGGCGCCGGTCAGGCCCAGGTACTCGCCCAGGCGGCCGGGCGTGCGCGACAGGAACCAGCCGCCGCCCACGTCCGGGAACAAGCCGATGTTGGTTTCGGGCATCGCCATCTTGGTCCGCTCGGTCACCAGGCGGCGGCGCGCGCCTTGCGAGATGCCCATGCCGCCGCCCATCACCACACCGTCCATCAGCGCGATGTAAGGCTTGGCGTAGGTATGGATCAGGTGGTTGAGCGCGTATTCCTCGACGAAGAACTGGTCGAGCGCCGGATCGCCGGCGAGCGCGGCCTTGTGGAAGAAGCGGATGTCGCCACCGGCGCAGAAGGCTTTGCCGCCGGCGCCGGCGATGACCACGGCCACCACCTCGGGCGCCACCGCCCAGTCATTGAGCGCCGTGGTGATGGCGCGAATCATCTCGAGCGACAGCGCGTTGAGCGCCTGAGGCCGGTTCAGCGTCAGGTAGCCGATGCCACCCTGGATCTCGCTTGTGACCAAGTCAGTCATGTCTCTTTTCTCCGCGAATGCAACCCACAACTTTACACCAGCCAAGCTGCGGGCCCCTCCCCGGAGCGGCGTTGGCGACGCCGCTTTCAGGCCACCCTTCAGGCCACCCGAAATGCGGACATCAGCCCGGTGAGGCGCCGCGCCTGGTCCTCCAGCGAAGCCGCTGCCGCGGCGGCCTGCTCCACCAGCGCGGCGTTCTGCTGGGTCATGCCGTCCATCTGCGCCACCGCCTGGTTGACCTGCTCGATGCCCCGCGACTGCTCATCGGACGCGGAGCTGATGCCGCCCATGATGCCGCTCACGCGGCGCACGGCGCCCACCATTTCCTGCATCACCTGCCTTGCCTGCTCGACCATCTCGCCACCGGCGCGCACGCGCGACACCGAGTCGCCGATCAGCGTGCGGATCTCCTTGGACGCGCCCGCGCAGCGCTGCGAGAGATCGCGCACATCGCCCGCGACTACCGCGAAGCCAAGTCCGTGCTCGCCGGCCCGCGCGGCTTCCACCGCCGCGTTGAGGGCGAGGATATTGGTCTGGAACGCGATCTTCTCGATCACGTCGATAATGTCGACGATCTTGTTGGCGCTGGCGTCGATCGCCTGCATGGTGCTGGCCACGCGCGCCACCGCGTCGCTGCCACGCTCGGCCAGGCCGGTGGCGTTGCTGGCCAGGTCATTGGCCTCGCGCGCGCTGTCCGCATTCTGGCGCACCGTGCCCGTGAGTTCCTCCATGCTGGACGCCGTCTCCTCGAGCGATGCAGCCTGCTGCTCCGTGCGCTGCGAGAGATCGCTGTTGCCGCTGGCAATCTGCTTGCTGGCAGCGGCAATGGAGTCGGCCCCGCCACGCACGTCGGCCACCATCGCGGCGAGGCTTTCCTGCATGCGGTCGAGCATGGCAAGCATGCGGCCGGTTTCGCTGCGCTCGCCCTCGGCGCCGGAAGCGGAGGCGAAGGCGGCGCCATCCGCCTTCGCGCCAAGATCGCCGGCGGCGATACGCTCGAAGCGGGCAATGGCCACATCCAGCGTCCCCACGATGGAGCGGCGCAGGCGCCAGGCCACCACGGTGCTGAAGCACAGGCCGAACAGCAGCACGCCGATCGACAGCGAGCGCAGCGTGGTGTAGCGCTCCTGCGAGCCGTGATAGACCTCCTGCGCACCGGCGAGCTGCAGCTTGCCCAGTTCAGTGTTGACGGCCGTAAAGGCAATATCGAGCTTGGGAATGGTCTCCAGCACAGCGCGCATCACCGCCTCGCGGTCGCCTTGCTTGAGCGCCGCGATCATCGGCGACACGCCTTGCGTGAACAACGCCTCACGCTTGGCGGCTACGTCCGCGGCCGCGCGGGCTTCCTCCGCTGAACGCGGCAGCGCCAGGTAGGCCTGCCAAGCGGCGTCGGACTGGCGCGCAAACCCCTGCGCGGTATCGGCGCGCGCACGGGCATCGGCGGGATCGGCGGCAAAGGTGGCCTGGTCGAGCAAGACGCGTACGAGCAACTGGTTGGAACGCGCCTCGGCCAGGTTGACCGCGGCGGCGAGTTGCTGCTGGTAGATCTGCCGCGTGGCGTCATTGCTGCGCGACATGCCAAGCCAGCCTACGGCCCCGACAATCAGCAACAATGCATTGGTGACGATAGTCAGAATCCACAATCTTGTGCCGATAGTAGTGTTGCGAAACATGAGGGCTCCCCGTTGGATTTAGTGCTGATGCGGCTGCGTTTTTGGCCGCCCCGCTATAACGGCGCCCCTCGCCGCGCCTTGACCCCGCGCATGCTGATATTCAGTCGTGCAAAATGGTCAGTAATGCGAATGTGCGCAGTAAGCATTCTGGGGTGCATCAGCGTGCGCATCTGGCGACGCCGCACGGGCGTATAGAGGATCGCCTCAAGACAAAACAGACAGAATCGGGCAACACTTTGCGCATGACACCGTCAACAATCGATCCCGGCCTGATCCTGCTGGCATTCGCGCCGGTCTTCCTGCTGACCATCGGCGCGGAGGCCTGGTACTGGGCGCGCCGCGACCCCGCCATCTACAGCCTGCGCGATACCGCATCCAACGCCGCGCTGGCGTTGATGCACCAGGCGTCGGATGCGTTCTTCCTGTGGCTGATGGTGCGCACGGTCTACACGTGGAGCTACCAGCATGGCCTGAAGGCGATGCCGCAGACCGCCTGGTCGTTCCTGCTCCTTCTGCTCTTGCAGGATTTCCTTTATTACTGGTTTCATCGCGCCAGCCATCGGGTACGCTGGATGTGGGCTTCGCACGTCACCCATCATTCCTCGGAGGGCATGAATTTCTCGACGGCGTTCCGCCAGAGCCTCACGTATCCGCTCTCGGGCATGTGGCTGTTCTGGATTCCGCTGGCGCTGATCGGTTTCACGCCCGACTGGGTGATCCTGGCAGTTGGGCTGAACCTGGCCTTCCAGTTTTTCGTGCACACCCGGTTGGGCGGACGCTGGCGCCGGCTCGAATGGCTGGCCAATACGCCCTCGGTCCACCGGGTGCACCATGCGCGCAACCCGCAGTACATCGACCGCAACTATGCGGGCGTGCTGACCGTCTGGGACCGCATGTTCGGCTCCTTCGTGCCCGAAGAGGCGCCGCCCGAATACGGCATAACGCGGCGCATCGCGAGCCATAACCCGATCACCCTCACCTTCCATGAATGGCGCGACATGTTCACGGACGCGTGGCGTCATCGCGACCTGCGCCATCTCTGGAAGCCGCCAGAGTGGCGTCATCCGCGCGATATGGCGGCCGGGGACGTGCCGCGGACCGCCACCGCGCTCGGGACGGATCGCAGCCAGGACGCCTGATGGCTTGATCGCTCGATTGCCAGAGGCGCCACGAAAGACAGGCAACAAAAAACCGCGCACAAGGCGCGGTTTTTTGTTGGCAAGGTTGCCTGAGGCGAAAACGCTTACACGGATTCGCGCGAAGCACGCTTACGCTCGTGCTCCTTCAGGTGACGCTTGCGCAGACGGATGCTCTTCGGCGTGATTTCCACCAGCTCGTCGTCGGAGATGAACTCCACGGCGTATTCCAGCGACATCTGGATCGGCGTGACCAGGCGCACGGCCTCGTCGGTACCCGAGGCGCGCACGTTGGTCAGCTGCTTGCCCTTGATCGGGTTCACGACCAGGTCGTTGTCGCGGCTGTGGATGCCGATGATCATGCCTTCGTACAGCGCATCGCCCGGCTTGACGAACATGCGGCCGCGATCCTGCAGCTTCCACAGTGCGTAGGCCACGGCATCGCCGTCGTCCTGCGAGATCAGCACGCCGTTGTGGCGCTCACCCAGGCCGCCTTCGCGCAGGGGCGCGTAGTCGTCGAAGATGTGGCTGATCAGGCCGGTGCCGCGCGTCAGCGTCAGGAACTCGCCCTGGAAGCCGATCAGGCCACGGGCCGGAACGCGGTACTCGAGGCGGGTGCGGCCCTTGCCGTCGGACGCCATGTCGAGCAGTTCGCCCTTGCGGCGGCCCAGCTCTTCCATCACGCTGCCCTGGTGGCCGTCTTCGACGTCCACGGTCAGCAGTTCGTACGGCTCATGCTTGACGCCGTCGATTTCCTTGAACACCACGCGCGGGCGCGACACGGCCAGCTCGTAGCCTTCGCGGCGCATGTTTTCCAGCAGGATGGTCAGGTGCAGCTCGCCGCGGCCCGACACTTCGAAGATAGTGTCGTCGCCGGTCTCGGCCACGCGCAGCGCCACGTTCGACTTCAGTTCGCGGTCCAGGCGTTCACGCAGCTGGCGGCTGGTCACGAACTTGCCTTCACGGCCGGCCAGCGGCGACGTGTTGACGCAGAAGTTCATGGTCAGCGTGGGTTCGTCGACCTTCAGCATCGGCAGCGCGTCCTGCGCGTCCGGTGCGCACACGGTGCAACCAATGCCGAGTTCTTCGATGCCGTTGATCAGCACGATGTCGCCGGCTTCGGCTTCTGCCACGATTTCGCGCTCCAGGCCCTGGAACTTCAGCACCTGGTTGATACGACCCTTGATGGGGTTGCCTTCCGGGCCGAACTTGACCACCACGTCTTGCAGCGAACGGGCGCGGCCACGCGAAATGCGGCCTACGCCGATCTTGCCGACATAGCTGTTGTAATCGAGCGAGATGATCTGCAGCTGCAGGGGGCCATCCGGGTTGTCGTCACGGACTGGCACCTTGGCCAGCACGGTCTCGAACAGCGGCTTCATGTCGCCTTCGCGCACGTCGTCGGTCAGGCCGGCGTAGCCGTTCAGGCCGGATGCGTAGATCACCGGGAAGTCGAGCTGCTCGTCAGTGGCGCCCAGCTTGTCGAACAGGTCGAACGTCTGGTTGATCACCCATTCCGGACGCGCGCCCGGACGGTCGACCTTGTTGATCACCACGATCGGCTTCAGGCCCAGCGCCAGCGCCTTGCGCGTGACGAAACGGGTCTGGGGCATCGGGCCTTCGACAGCGTCAACCAGCAGCAGCACGCCGTCGACCATCGACAGCACGCGCTCCACTTCACCGCCGAAGTCGGCGTGGCCAGGGGTATCGACGATATTGATGTGGGTGCCGTTGTATTCGACAGCACAGTTCTTCGCGAGGATGGTGATCCCGCGTTCCTTCTCAATGTCGTTCGAGTCCATCACGCGTTCGACCATTTGCTGGTTGTCGCGGAAGGTGCCTGCCTGGCGCAGGAGTTGGTCGACCAGAGTGGTCTTGCCATGATCGACGTGAGCGATGATGGCGATATTGCGGATGGCGCGGGTCATTGCAGCGTCTCGCTTTGGGGCTGAGCATCAAAAGATAACCCGAAATTGTAGCATGCTGCGGCGCAAAACCCGAGGACGACGTTGGGAAGCTTCCTAGGCCGTCCCGCCGCCACAAACCCAATTATTGCGATATCCGCAATAGCAAATTGCCGTCCTTGCGGTTCGGCGAACCTAAACATATAGTTGCCACGGCAAACATTGCAGCGACAAGCACCTAGCCGAGATGTCCGAGCAGATCCAGCCCATTTCCGACGAAGCCTTCCCCTTCGACCCGGCCGAATACCGTATGGGCGAAAGCATTGGCTATCTGATGGCACGCGCCAAGAACGTGCTGTCACACGGCGTGGAACAGGAAGTCGATGGCCTGGACATCACACACGCCCAGGCTACCTGCCTGATGATGCTGGCCGCCGGACGTGGCAGCACGGTGACCGACCTTGGCCGGGAGCTCAATTGCGATATGGGTTCGGTCACGCGCCTGCTCAGCCGCCTGGAAAAGCGTGGCCTGATCGAGCGCCAGCGCAGCGATGCCGACCGGCGCGTGGTCGACCTGTCGATCACGCCCGCCGGCCAGGTCCTCGTGGACCAGTTGCCCCAGATCTACTGCCGCGTGCTGAACCGGCATTTCCGCGGCTTCTCCGAGGCCGAACTGCAAACCTTCCGCTCGATGCTGCTCCGGATCATCGGCAACAACAGCGGGTAGCCGCCTTGCCGGCCAGTGACGCCAGCGGCGCCACGATCTCTCCAAGACAAGAACAAACACTAACGCCCTGTCACAGGGCACCTAGATGAACCAAGCTCTCTCTTCTATTTCCGCCTTGTCGCCGCGCACGCGCGCAGCGGGCCGCCGGGCCGGCACGCTGGCGCTGACCGCGCTGGCGGCCGCGGTGCTGGCAGGCTGCGCCGCGTTTGGCAACTCGCACAGCACGCAGACCGTTACCGCGCCGGCCTCGCTCGCCAGCGCCCAGACCCTGCCCTCGCAGCATGGCCAATGGCCCTCACTCGACTGGGTCGACCAGTTCAAGGACCCGCAACTGCGCGCCCTGGTCGATGAGGCGGTGAAGGACAGCCCCAACCTGCAAGCCGCTTTCGCGCGCGTGGAAGCCTCCCGTGCGATGGCCGACGCCACGCGCAGCGCGCTGTACCCGCACGTCGACTTTGAAGGCAGCCTGGTGCGCCAGCGCTTCTCGCAAACGGACCTGTTCGAAGGCACGCCACTGGCCGGCTCGTGGCAAAACCAGTCACGCCTGCAAGCTGGGCTTTCGTATGACTTCGACTTCTGGGGCAAGAACCGCAAGGCGCTGGAAGCCGCGCTGTCCGACGACCGCGCCGCCGAGGCCGAAAGCCAGGCCTCGCGCCTGATCCTGACCACGTCGGTCGCCCGCACCTATGCCCGGCTGGCCGCCGTGTACGCGCAACGCGACGTGGCCGAGCGCGCCATTGCCCAGCGCCGCGGCCTGAGCGACCTGTCGCGCGACCGGCTCAACGCCGGCCTGGACACCCAGGTCGAAACCACGCAGGCGCGCGGCACGGTGGCATCCGCACAGACCGACCTGCTGCGCGTGGATGAAGATATCCTGCTGGCGCGCAACCAGCTCGCCGCGCTGCTGGGCAAGGGCCCGGACCGCGGCCTGGCGATCCAGCGCCCGACCATCCTGGCGCAGAGCACGCCATTGCTGCCGGACAATCTCACCATCGATCTGCTGGGCCGCCGCCCGGACCTGGTTGCCGCGCGCTGGCGCGTGGAGGCCACCAGCAAGGATATTGAGGTGGCGCGCACGGAATTCCTGCCGGCCGTCACCTTGTCCGCCTTCGCCGGCGTTGCCTCGCTGGACCCGTCCAACCTGCTGATGGGCATCAGCCGGACCTTTGGCATCGGCCCGGCCATCAGCCTGCCGATCTTCGAGGGCGGCAAGCTGCGCGCCAACCTGAAGGGCAAGTACGCGCAATACGACCTCGCCGTGGCCAACTACAACCAGGCGCTGGTTGATGCGCTGCGCGAAACCGCCGACACGGTGGCCAGCATCCGCAGCGTGGACACGCAGATCACGGCCCAGCGCGAGGCGCTTGCTCTGGCCGAGCGCGCCTACTCGCTGTCCACCATCCGCTACAAGGCCGGGCTGGGCACCCAGCTCACGGTGCTCAATGCCGAAAGCAACGTGCTGCAGCAACGCCGCCTTGCCACCGACCTGCAGGCGCGCCGCCTGGACCTGCAAATGGGCCTGATGAAAGCGCTCGGCGGGGGTTACCAGGAACAAGCAGAAGGCGCCGGGACGGATGCGCAGAAGCCGGCAGAGGCACGCGGCTAAGCGGCTAAGCGGCTAAGCGGCTAAGCGGCCTCAAGAACAACGAGCAGTACCGACAGCATTCTTAAAAGACGATCATGAGCGATAACAAGCAAGCGGCCCAGACTCCCGCCTCCCCGGCGGCTCCCGTCAACAACAACGGCAAGCGCAAGCGCCTGCTGCTCTCGCTGACCGCCGCGGTAGTGGTGGCCGGCGTGGCCTACGGCATCTACTGGGGCCTGTACGCGCGCCACTTCGAAAGCACCGACGACGCGTATGTCGCGGGCAACGTGGTGCAGGTCACCCCGCTGGTCGGCGGCACCGTGATCTCGATCGGGGCCGACGACACGCAGCTGGTCACCGCGGGCCAGCCCCTGATCCAGCTCGACCGCGCCGATTCGCAGGTCGCCCTGGAGCAGGCCGAGGCGCAACTGGCGCAAGCCGTGCGTGAAGTGCGCACCCTCTACGTCAACAACGGCTCGCTGGCTGCCAACGTGGCCATGCGTGAGGCCGATGTGGCCAAGGCGCGTGAAGACCTCAAGCGCCGCGAGGCCATCGCCGGCTCCGGCGCGGTCTCGGGCGAAGAAATCTCCCACGCGCAGACCGCGCTCACGGCAGCGCAATCGGCACTGCTGGCCACGCGCGAGCAACTCGCATCGAACAAGGTGCTGACCGACCAGACCACCGTGGAGAAGCACCCCAACGTGCAGCGCGCCGCCGCCAACCTGCGCGCCGCTTATCTCTCGTTCGCGCGCTCGACGCTGCCCGCGCCCGTGACCGGCTACGTGGCCAAGCGCTCGGTGCAGGTCGGCCAGCGCGTGGCCCCGGGCGCCCCGCTGATGGCCGTGGTGCCGCTGGACCAGGTGTGGATCGACGCCAACTTCAAGGAAGTGCAGATCACGCATATGCGCGTGGGCCAGCCGGTGACGCTGGAGGCCGACCTGTATGGCTCCAAGGTGACCTACAACGGCAAGGTGGAAGGCTTCTCGGCCGGCACCGGCTCGGCCTTCTCGCTGCTGCCGGCGCAGAACGCCACCGGCAACTGGATCAAGGTGGTGCAACGCCTGCCGGTGCGCATCGCGCTGGACCCGCAGCAACTCAAGGACCACCCGCTGCGGGTTGGCCTGTCGATGAACGTGACGGTGGACGTGCGCAAGGAAGAAGGCGCGGCCATGACCAACGCCACGGTCGCGCGCCCGATGCAGACCGACGTCTATGAGAAGGTCGCGCAGGACGCCGACGCGCTGATCGCCCGCGTCATCTCGCTGAACAACGGCGGCCGCCAGGCGGGCGAGCCCATGGCAGCGCCGGTATCGGCGCCTGTTGCGGCCAAGCCCGCCAACACCTGAACATGGCTACCTCCCTTCCCGCGCGCGACGGTGCCGCGCCTGGCGCCCCGGCGCCAGCGGCGCGTCCCGCCGCGCCCGCGCCGTTGTCGGGCGGAAAGCTGATCGTGGGCACCATCGCGCTGTCGCTGGCCACGTTCATGAACGTGCTCGACTCCTCGATCGCCAACGTATCGATCCCGGCCATCTCGGGCGACCTCGGTGTGGCGCCCAACCAGGGCACGTGGGTCATCACCTCGTTCGCGGTGGCCAATGCCATCTCGGTGCCGCTGACCGGTTGGATGACCACGCGCTTCGGGGCGGTGCGGCTGTTCATCACGTCGATCCTGCTGTTCGTGATCTCCTCGTGGCTGTGCGGCGTGGCACCTAACCTCGAAGTGCTGCTGGCTGCGCGCGTGCTGCAAGGCGCCGTGGCCGGGCCGATGATTCCGCTGTCGCAATCGCTGCTGCTGTCGAGCTATCCGCCACAGAAGAGCACCATGGCGCTCGCGCTATGGGGCATGACCACCCTGGTGGCGCCGATCATGGGGCCGCTGCTGGGCGGCTGGATCTCGGACAACATGACCTGGCCGTGGATCTTCTACATCAACATCCCGGTGGGCCTTGGCGCCGCCTATGCCACCTGGGCGATCTACCGCGACCGCGAGACGGCCATCAAGATCCTGCCGATCGACCGGATCGGGCTGGCGCTGCTGGTGATCTGGGTGGGTTCGATGCAACTGATGCTCGACAAGGGCAAGGAGCTGGACTGGTTCCACTCGACCTCCATCGTGGTGTTGACGGTGGTGGCCATTGTCGGCTTCCTGTTCTTCCTGATCTGGGAGAGCTACGAGAAGCATCCGATCGTCGATATCACCTTGTTCAAGGGACGTAACTTCAGCGCGGGGGTGGTGGCCATCTCGGTGGCCTACGGCCTGTTCTTCGGCAACCTGGTGATTCTTCCACTGTGGCTGCAAACCATCGTCGGCTATACCGCGACGGATGCCGGCATCGTGATGGCGCCGGTCGGGATCTTCGCCATCCTGCTGTCGCCGCTGATTGGCAAGAACCTGCCCAAGATGGATGCGCGCTGGGTCGCGACCATGGCCTTCGTCACCTTTGGCGTGGTCAGCCTGATGCGTTCGGGCTTCACCTTGCAGGTCGATACCCGCACGCTGATGATCCCGACGCTGATCCAGGGCGCGGCGATGGCGATGTTCTTCATCCCGCTAACCTCGATCATCCTGTCGGGCCAGCCGCCGGAGAAGATTCCGTCGGCCTCCGGGGTGTCCAACTTCGTGCGGATCACGTTCGGCGCGATCGGTGCGTCGATCTCGACCACCATCTGGGAAAACCGCACGGCGCTGCATCACGCGCAACTGGTGGAGCAGGTCAACCCGTACAACCCCACCTATATCGACCAGCTCAATCACCTGATGCAGATGGGCATGAGCCAGGCCCAGGCCAACGGCCAGATCGAGCGCAGCATTTCGCAGCAGGCGGCCATGCTGGGCGCCAACGATATCTTCTGGATCTCGGGCGTGCTGTTCTTCGTGCTGATCGTCTTTGTCTGGCTGACCAAGCCGAAGAAGGGAGGCGACCTGGACGCCTCCGCGGCCGGGGCGCACTAGCCGCACTAACCTCACCCCCTGCACCGCGAGGCCGAGGCCGATGCCGTCACAGGCATCGGCCTCGTGCTCTCTGGCCCTGCCCCCTCCCACGCCCCAGCCTCAGGCCGTCAGGATTTCCTGCACCACCAACTCTACGGACTGCGCACCATCGGCGACAGGCAGGCGCACATGCCGCCCCGCCGGCGCGCCGAGCAGCGCCATGCCGGCGGGCGACAGCACGCAGAGCTTTCCACGCCGGAAATCCGCCTCCTCCGGGTACACGATGCGCCAGACGAAATGCTCGCGATGGCGCGCCTCGATGCAGAGAAAAGGCGTGTTGAGCGTCACCACCTTGTGCGCACGGGTGCCGGGGGTATCGGGGGTACCGACCACGGCACGCTCGATGACGTCGCGGATGGACTTGCGCTGCGGCGCCGCCGTTTGTCGATCGGCGGCGAGCGCGCTCAGGCGCTCGATATCGCAAGGGGTAAGGAAAACCGTCTTTCGCATGCTGACTCCCGGTGTCAATGCGCGCGACGTGGTCACGCGCGTGGCATTTGGCTTCTAGAGGGATCTAGGGGGAGCGAGGTTCGGCCCGGTGCGCTGCGCTTCGACGCACCGTGTAGATGGGTCAGGCAGGGTACCGGGCGGCAGCGAGCGAGGCGGCTGTTGCCGCGCGAAGACGCAAAATGAGGATGGTCACGAGAACTTTGCCGTCAGGCCGCGCGCCCGGACACCGGGTGGGTCGAGGTGGCGCGGCCAATAATTGACATTTAAACAAATTTCCGCGACCAAGGGAAGCCATTACCTCCCCTGCGGGCAATCGCACCACTTAGCATGGCTTTCCTGTCCGATGCGGCTGCGTTAGCCACCTTAGCCGCGTCAGAGCTTGACCAGCCGTTCGGGCCGCAAGGCGCCCGCACGCATGCGCGCCACGCCAAGCAATCGGCGCGGCTCGC
This sequence comes from Cupriavidus sp. 8B, assembly GCF_054589115.1. Classification (NCBI taxonomy): domain Bacteria; kingdom Pseudomonadati; phylum Pseudomonadota; class Betaproteobacteria; order Burkholderiales; family Burkholderiaceae; genus Cupriavidus; species Cupriavidus sp. 8B. The sequence goes on from NZ_BAAILO010000381.1 coordinate 13,061, forward strand.
CGCCATAGACACTGGCGAGTTCGTCTTCCGCCAGCGCCACTCCCGCCGGCAGGTCGCGTTGCGCGATGCGCTGCCCTTGCAGGAAGCGGGACATCGCGGCCTCGTCGAGCGTCACCGCTACACAGCGCTGCAACAGCGCATCGACCGGCGCAAGCATGCCGGGGCGCTCATCGTCGGTGCGCTGCTCGATCTGCTCCAGCGTGACCGCGCCGTCCAGGCTCAGGTCTCCCACCGCCGTGCGACGCAAGCCGGTCAGGTGCGCGCCACAACCGAGCGCCTCGCCGATGTCCTCGGCCAGCGTGCGGATATAGGTGCCCTTGCTGCAGGTCACGCGCATGCTGAACGTGGGCGCCTGCGGCAGCCCGCAATCGAGCAGCGTGATTTCGCGGATGGTGACGCGGCGCGCGGCACGCTCCACCGTCTGGCCGGCACGCGCGTATTCATACAGCGGACGCCCGTCCTTCTTCAGCGCGGAATGCATCGGCGGTACCTGCTCGATTTCGCCCGCGAAGCGCAGCATGGCCGCGCGCAGGGCATCGATATCGCAGGTTACCGGGCGCTCGGCGATTACCTCGCCTTCGGCGTCGCCGGTAGCGGTCTTGAGGCCCAGGCGCACGGCGGCCTCATAGGTCTTGTCGGCCTCGAGCAGGTCCTGGGAGAACTTGGTCGCCTCGCCAAAGCACAGCGGCAGCAAGCCGGTGGCCAGCGGGTCGAGCGTGCCGGTGTGTCCTGCCTTGAGCGCGCGCAGCATGCGCTTGGCACGCACCAGCGCATCGTTGGACGAGAGGCCGAGCGGCTTGTCGAGCAGCAGCACGCCATGCACCTCGCGGCGCGGTTGCCGGGGCGGGCGATTGGTTTTGGGATCGGTCATGACGGGGAGCTATGTGACGCCGGCAGAGCTTCGGGGCCGGGCGCGACAGACAGGGACAAAGGAGACACGAAGCAACAAGCGCCAACAAGAAAACGGCCCGTGGTGACGGGCCGTCTTTCAGTCTTCTTTTGCGCGCGTGGAGTTGGCTTCTTTGATCAGCTTGGACATCTCGATCGCTTGCTCCACCGAGGTATCGTGGAAGAAGCGCAACGTCGGCACGGTATGGATATGCAGCCGCTTGTAGAGCAGCGAATGCAGGTAACCGGACTTTTCGTTGAGGATGCCCTCCACTTCCGCGGCATCAGCCGCCAGGACGGTGAAGTACACCTTGGCGTGCGCGTAGTCGGGGGTCAGCGTGACCGACTGCAGTGTGACGAGCCCCAGGCGGGGATCGCGCAGCTCACGCTGGATCATCTCGGCCAGGTCGCGCTGGATCTGGTCGGAAATCCGGAGATTACGAGAGGAGATATTGCCTTTCTTGGCCATTCAATACGCTTGCTGTCGAGAAGGGCAGCGGCGGGCCAGTTGGCCCGCCGCCCGCAACACACTTTA
>NZ_BAAILO010000381.1:14599-33611 GCF_054589115.1 Cupriavidus sp. 8B
CGTCGTTGAAGTTCTTGATCGACAACCCGCACTCGAAGCCTTGCTTGACTTCCTTGACGTCATCCTTGAAGCGCTTGAGCGAATCGAGCTCGCCGGTATGGATGACCACGTTGTTGCGCAGCACCCGTACCAGGGCAGTACGCTTGACCAGCCCGTCGGTGACCATACAACCGGCCACCGCGCCAATCTTCGGCACGCGGAAGACCTGGCGCACTTCGACCGTACCCAGCGTGACTTCGCGCTTTTCCGGTGCCAGCATGCCCGACATTGCCGCCTTGATCTCGTCTACCGCATCGTAAATGATGTTGTAGTAGCGAATATCGATGCCGTTGTTCTCGGCCAGCTTGCGCGCGCCAGCATCGGCACGCACGTTGAAGCCGATGATGACCGCCTTCGAGGCCGTGGCCAGGTTGACGTCCGACTCCGAGATGCCGCCCACGCCGCCGTGCACGATCTGTACGCGCACTTCTTCGGTGGAGAGCTTCTGCAGCGATTGCACCAGTGCTTCCTGCGACCCCTGAACGTCGGCCTTGACGATCAACGGCAGCGTCTGCACTTCGCCTTCGCTCATCTGCTCCAGCATCGTTTCCAGCTTGGCCGCCTGCTGCTTGGCCAGCTTGACGTCGCGGTACTTGCCTTGGCGGAACAGCGCGATTTCGCGCGCCTTGCGCTCGTCCGGCAGCACCAGCACTTCTTCACCAGCCGCGGGCACTTCGGACAGGCCCTGGATCTCGACCGGAATCGAGGGACCTGCTTCCTTGGTCGGCTTGCCGGTTTCGTCCAGCATGGCACGCACGCGGCCATAAGCGCTGCCAGCCAGCACCACGTCGCCACGCTTGAGCGTGCCGCTGGTGACCAGGATGGTCGCGATCGGGCCCTTGCCCTTGTCCAGCTGGGCTTCCACCACCAGGCCCTTGGCCGGGGCGTCCACCGGTGCCTTCAGTTCCAGCACTTCGGCCTGCAGCAGCACTTGCTCGAGCAGGTCGTCGATGCCGGCGCCAGTCTTGGCGGACACCGGAACGAACGGCGAATCGCCACCGTATTCTTCCGGCAGCACCTGCTCGGCCACCAGTTCCTGCTTGACGCGGTCCGGGTTGGCTTCGGGCTTGTCGATCTTGTTGATCGCGACCACGATGGGCACACCCGCCGCCTTGGCGTGGGCAATGGCTTCCTTCGTCTGCGGCATCACGCCGTCGTCGGCCGCGACCACCAGGATCACGATGTCGGTTGCCTTGGCACCGCGAGCACGCATGGCCGTGAAGGCCTCGTGACCCGGGGTGTCCAGGAAGGTGATCACGCCGCGCTCGGTTTCCACATGGTAGGCACCGATGTGCTGCGTAATACCGCCGGCTTCGCCTGCCGCAACCTTGGCACGACGGATGTAGTCCAGCAGCGAGGTCTTGCCGTGGTCGACGTGACCCATCACGGTCACCACCGGCGGACGCGGCAGCTGCTCGGCGTCGGTGTGGTCTTCACCACCCACCACCAGCAGCGCTTCCGGATCGTCCAGCTTGGCGGCAAACGCCTTGTGGCCCATTTCTTCCACCACGATCATGGCGGTTTCCTGGTCCAGCACCTGGTTGATGGTCACCATCTGGCCGAGCTTCATCATCTGCTTGATGACCTCGGAAGCCTTGACGGCCATCTTGTGCGCCAGGTCGGCCACCGAAATGGTCTCGGGGATGTGCACTTCGCGCACCACCGGTTCCGTCGGCGCCTGGAAATTCGTGCCGCGATCGTCTTGCTGATGACGGTTGCCACGGCCGCGCGGACCACCGCGCCAGCCGCCAACGCCACCCGACGAATCGCCGCGGGTCTTCAGGCCGCTGCCCTTCTTCTTCGAGCCTTCGTCCTGCCAGGTCGAGGAGGTACCAGCCTTCACGACCTTGCCGGTCTTCTTGTCGACGGTGGTGGTAGCGGTGGCGGTGGTCGTTGCGGGCTTCTTCTCTTCTTTCTTGACTTCAGTGCCAGGCGGCTTGACCGGCTTGTGCAACGTACCGGTCTGCTCGGCCTTCTTTTCTTCAGCCTTGCGCTCCGAGGGCGCCTTGAGCACGCGTGCCGGCGCATTCAGCATCTGCTGAATGGCACGGGCTTCGGCTTCGGCGGCCTCGCGGCGCTTGCGCGCTGCGTCTTGCTCGGCACGCGCCTTGTCGGCAGCCTGCTTGGCATCGTCGGCGGCCTTCTGCGCGGCAGCGCGTTCGGCGGCCAGGCGAGCCTTTTCGTCTTCGGCCTTCTTGCGCGAATCGTCGTCTTCCGGCGCCTTGGCCGTAGCGGCGGCGCGCAGGGCAGCAGCTTCCTCTTCCGCCTTGCGGGCGGCGAGCTCAGCCTGGCGGCGTTCTTCGGCCTCCAGCGCTTCTTGCTTGGCGCGACGCTCGGCTTCCTCGCGTTCGGCCGCTTCCTGGCGTGCCTTGGACTCGGCTTCCTGGCGTGCCAGCAACTCGGCCTGCTGACGATCTTCCTCGTCCTGGCGTACCTGCTCGGCCGCATCGACCGGCAGCTCGACCACTTCGTGGCCATCGGCGCCATCGGCGGAAGCCTCGTCGCGCTTGATCAGGACGCGCTTCTTGCGCACCTCGACCTGCACCGTGCGAGTCTTGCCGGTGGAATCGGCCTGGCGGATCTCGGAGGTCTCACGCTTGGTCAACGTGATCTTCTTGCGCGCGCTGTCATCGGCCGCCCCGTGGGAACGCTTGAGGTAATCCAGCAACTTGGTCTTGTCGGATTCGGTGATGATGTCGTCAGGCGTCACCTTGCCCACCCCAGCTGCCTGCAATTGTTCCAGCAGGGCAGCTGCGCTGCGGCTCAGTTCTGCGGCCAGTTGGGCAACTGTTGTGCTTGCCATTCAAACCCTTTCAATGCTCGGTTTATACGTCGGGACAATTGTGTGCGGAATGCGCGCTCAAGCAGCCTGGAAAAGCACCACGTGAGCGTGTCCCTCAGTTAAACCAATGTTCCCGTGCTTTCATGATCAGCGCGCGGGCATCATCCTCGCCAAGACCAACCATGTCGACGAGTTCGTCGACGGCCAATTCGGCCAGTTCGTCACGCGTGTGGATATTGCCTTCGGCCAGCTTGCCGATCAGTTCCGGGGTCAGGCCGTCGAGCGAGCGCAGATCCTGCGACACCTCTTCCACCTTTTCTTCCCGGGCCAGTTCCATCGTCAAGAGCGCATCGCGGGCGCGGTTGCGCAACTCGTTGACGGTATCTTCATCGAAGGCGTCGATTTCCAACATCTCGCTGATGGGCACATAGGCCACTTCTTCCAGCGTGGAGAAACCTTCGTCGATCAAGATGTCAGCCACTTCTTCGTCCACGTCCAGCTTGGCCATGAACAACTTGCGCACCACGTCGCTTTCCTCGGCTTGCTTCTGTGCCGATTCTTCCTGCGTCATGATGTTGATCTGCCAGCCGGTCAGCTCGGACGCCAGGCGTACGTTCTGACCACTGCGGCCGATGGCGACGGCGAGGTTTTCCTCGTCGACCACCACGTCCATGCTGTGCTTTTCTTCGTCTACCACGATCGACTGTACCTGTGCCGGCGCCAGGGCGCCAATCACGAACTGGGCCGGATCTTCCGACCACAGCACGATGTCGACCGCCTCGCCGCCGATCTCGTTACGGACCGCGGTCACCCGCGTGCCGCGCACGCCGACGCAGGTACCGATCGGATCGATACGCTTGTCATGCGCCACTACGGCGATCTTGGCGCGCACGCCGGGGTCGCGAGCGGCCGCCTTGATTTCCAGCAGGCCCTGCTCCATCTCCGGCACTTCGTTCTCGAACAGCTTGATCAGGAACTCGGGCGCGGTGCGCGAGAGCTCGATCTGCGGGCCGCGTGCGGTGCGATCCACATTCAGGATATATGCGCGGACACGATCGCCGGTGCGCAGATTTTCCTTGGGGATGATCTGGTCGCGGGCCAGCAGCGCTTCCACGCGGCCGGACTCGACGATCAGGCCCTTCTTGTCGGCGCGCTTGACCGTGCCGGTCATGACCTTCTCGCCACGATCAAGGTAATCGTTGAGGATCTGCTCGCGCTCGGCGTCACGGATCTTCTGCAGGATCACCTGCTTGGCGGCTTGCGCACCGATACGGCCGAACTCGACCGACTCGATCTGCTCTTCGACAAATTCATCCAGCTGGATGTCCGGATCCTGCTCGCGCGCCTCGAACATGAGGATTTGCTTGTCCGGCTCCTGCAGGCCCTGTTCATCGGGGACTACAAGCCAGCGGCGGAACGTCTCGTGCTCACCGGACTCACGATCGATGGCGACGCGAATATCCACGTCTTCCTCGAAACGCTTCTTGGTTGCCGAAGCGAGTGCCGCTTCCAGCGCACCGAATACCACATCCTTGTCGACGTTCTTCTCACGCGCAAGCGCATCGACGAGCAACAGAACTTCGCGGCTCATTGCTTGTTCCCTTTTTTCTGATTTCCTTTGAAGTCGATCACCGGCACCAGGCGTGCGCGATCAACATCGGATATGGTGAATTCCAGCAGCGCCGTGCCGTTCTGGCCTTCGAACTCGAGGCCAATCTGCTCTGCCCCCGGCTCACCGGTAGGCGCCTGCAGGATGCCGACGAAATTCTTCTGGCCATTGACCGGAAGGCGCAAGGTAACCCTGGCTTCCTGGCCCGCGAAGCGGACGAAGTCAGCCAGTTTCTTGAGCGGCCGGTCCAGCCCCGGCGAGGACACTTCGAGGCGCTCATAGTCGATGTTCTCGACGGTGAGCACGTGGGTAAGCTGACGGCTTACCTTCTCGCAATCCTCAATGACGATGCCGGTTTCAGGCTGATCGATGTAGACGCGCATGAGTCCGCCTGGAGCGCGCTCGAGCTCAACCAGCTCGTACCCCATGCCGTTCAGGGTGGTTTCGATCAAATCTGCCAGATGCACTGTATTCCCGAATAATGGCCATCAATACCGTGGCAGACCCAGCCCATCGGCACGGCCGTCTTGGTTGACGGCTTCAGCCAGCTTGCCTGCCAGTCATCCCGACCGGCGCGCCGTGAAACACGGCAAGCACACGAAACGGGCGAAGCAAAAAAAAATGGGCGCAATGCCCATCATTTGCCCACCCTTTTGCAGGATGACTTTTGAATAGACTTTGATTATACGCTGTCGCGGTGCAAAAGGCAAAGGCACCGGGCTTTGGCCGGACAGGGGATGCGGCCTGTGCCGCCCTTTTCCCTGCCAAGCCTGCCCATGGCGCCCCGCCTCGCATCGCTCAACGATTGCCGTCGCGGCCACCGCCACGAGGACGGCGGTTGCCGTTGGGCTTTCCGCCCTGCGGCATCACATTCCCATTGGCTTCGCCACCACCGCGACGCTGGGAACGGTTCTGCCCGCCCCCCATGCCGCCGCCCATGCCGCCCATGCCGCCGCCCATGCCACCCATTCCGGCGCCGCGGCCGCCACTGCGGCCACCGCGACCCGGGCCGCCCGGACCGCGGGGGGAACCCGCCGCGCCGCCGCCCAGCTTCGTGGTATGCGACGTCAGCAGGGTCGGGCCACCGATGTAACCCATCGAGGTTTGCATCGGATCCGGCTGGCCGCGGCCAGCGCCACTGCCGCGCGGGCCGTTGCTGCGATTGACGCGCGGCAGGCCGTCCATGCCGGTCGGCATCGGCATGCCGGCAATGGCTGCCTCGGTGCGCTGTTGGCGGCCACCCACCTTGCTGCCGCCCCTGGGACCGCTATCGCCCTTGGACGGCGCCTTCAGGCCGATGGATGCCATCAGCGCACGCACGTCGTCCGCCGCGAGTTCTTGCCAGCGGCCGCGCTTCAAGCCGCGCGGCAGCAGGAACTGGCCGTAACGGGTACGGATCAGGCGCGACACGGTCAGGCCGACAGCCTCGAACATGCGGCGCACTTCGCGGTTGCGGCCTTCAGTCAGCGCCACGTGGTACCAGTGGTTGATGCCTTCGCCGCCGCCGTCCGCAATGCGCAGGAAATTGGCCTCGCCATCGTCGAGCTTGATGCCGTGCAGCAGGCGCTGGCGATCGGCCTCGGCCAGCTCGCCCAGCGTACGCACCGCATACTCGCGCTCCACGCCGTAGCGCGGATGCATGAACTTGTTGGCGATATCGCCCGACGAGGTAAAGATCAGCAAGCCCTCGGTATTGAAGTCGAGGCGGCCCACGGCCACCCACTTCCCTGCCTTGATGCGCGGCAGGCTGTCGAACACGGTCGGACGGCCTTCCGGATCCGACTGGCTGACGATCTCTCCGGACGGCTTGTGATAAAGCAACACGCGCGGTGGCTTGGACGACACACGGCGGTGGATCAGCTTGCCGTTCACCCGGACCTGGTCGGCCGGCAGGATGCGCTGGCCGATATGGGCAGGCAGGCCATTGACCGAAACCCGGCCCTGCAGAATCAGCTCTTCCATTTCCCGGCGCGAACCCAGCCCGCCCTCGGCGAGCACCTTGTGCAGCTTGGGCGCGTCGTCGTCTGCCGACAGCTCGCGCACCGGCTTGACCCGGGCCTGCGGGCCGCTCGACTCTTCCTGGTCGTACTGACCGGAAATGACAAAGCGGAACAGGTCTTCACCGCTCGCGGCGGCGGGCGCCTTTTCGGGCACACCCGCGGCCGGGCGCTGCGCGCCGCCCTTGCCCTTGTTTGCCTTGCCCTGCTGGCGCGGGCCGCCTTGCTGCCCCTCGGCGCCACTGCGGCGGGCCACGCCTTGCGGCTGCTGGCCTTGCTGCGGCTTGCGCTTGCGGGCGCCATTGCCGTTAGGGTTGGCACGCGCGCCATCGCGCTGGCGCTCGCCCGCGGCTTCGCCGCCAGCTTCGCTCACGCCTTCGGCATTGTCGGCGCCAAAGGTGCGGCGAGCGCCTCGCGGCGCCGGGCGTTCGCCCTGCTGCTCGCCGGCCTGCACGCTCTCGCCTTCGGCCGGCTTGCGCTTGCCACGGGTACGTCCTTTCCTTGCGCCGTCGCCACGCCCGGCCTGCGCATCGCCCGCGTCGGGGCCGCCCGCAGGGGCTGCCGTGTCGCCGTCCGCGGCACGCCCGCCATCGCGGTCCTGCGCGGCCTGGCGGCGCGTGGCCACCAGATTGCGCAAGCCACGGCGCAGGCCCTTGCGGCGCGGCGCGCCATCGGTGCCGGCGCCGCCTTCGGCGCCATTGCCGGCATCGCCGGCCGGCGTATCCGCCTGGCGGACGTCTTGATCAGAATCGGACAAGGTATTCACATTCGGATGTTGCATGGTGTTCAGTTGGACACGCGCTGGTCGTGCTCGTCGTGCTCGCTGGGGTGCGCCGGATTCGTCTTGGACGCCCCCGGGACTTCGGATGCCTGCTCGCCGGAGTCCACTTGTACGTGGTAACCGTTGGCGGGCGTGTCCGTTTGCTCATTTGTTTCACCGTCTGCGACGGCTTGCTCCTCGGCTGTGTCGCCAGGCCGTGCGCCGGTGGGCTCGGCGGACACCGGCTCGCTCCCTGGCTCGTTCCCTGGCTCACTGTCTGGCTCCGGCGTCGCCGGCACTTCCGCCTCGGCCTCGGGCGTGGGTGGGAACCCAGCTTCCGCTTGCACCAAGGCTTCCTTCTTTTCAAACGCATCCACCAGATCGGCGATGCCATCCGCGGCGCCGGCCGCGAGAACATCGGGTGCAACCACTTCGGAATGGGTCGATTCACCCTCCCCGGCATCGGCCACAGCCTCTGCGGCAGCCTCGGCCTGATCATCGCCAGGTTCCGCGAATGCCTCTTCGTCGCTATCCGCCGGCACAGTGCCCAGCGCCTCGAAATCGATTGGCTCCTGGTTCAGCAGCGCGACCTGCGCCTGGGCCTGGATGTCTTCCAGCGGCGGCAATTCATCGAGCGTGCGCAGGCCAAGGTCATCAAGGAAATTCTTGGTGGTGGCATAAAGCGCGGGCCGCCCGGGCACGTCACGGTGGCCGATCACCTCGATCCAGCTACGGTCCTCGAGCTTCTTAACGACCTCGGTGCTGACCGCGACACCGCGGATTTCCTCGATATCGCCTCGCGTGACCGGTTGCCGGTAGGCAATGATCGCCAGCGTCTCCATCACGGCGCGGGAGTACTTGGGCGGCTTTTCAGGATTCAGCCGGTCCAGGTATTCGCGCATGACAGGGCGGCTCTGGAAACGCCAGCCACTGGCCAGTGCCACGAGTTCCACGCCGCGTTGCTCCCAGTCGCGGCGCAGCTCTTCGAGCAGCACGCGAATGGTGTCGGCACCGACGTCGTCGGCAAACAGCCGGCGCAAGTCATTGACGCGCAAGGGTTCCTGCGCGCAGATCAGCGCGGTCTCGAGGACGATCTTCGCCTCTTGGGTATTCATGTTGATTGCGTGCAGCCTGTCTTTGCACCTGCGCCCCGATTGATCCCGGGCGCACTGGAGATTGCGGGTTCAGCGGTAGGGATTGCCACCGCCATCTGGCCGCGCAGCCAACCGCATGCTTGTTGCATGCCAGCCGTGCGCTTTCTTTTATTGCATCGGGTGCCGGACCTGACCGGCAGGAGATCGCCCGGCCACCGGCTTTACCTGCCAGTCGACGGAGCCCTTGCGTCGCGCCTTCCCCCTGATGTGGCGGACCTGTCCGGCGCGGCGTTTATCATCGAACGCGCCGGGTGCAAGAAAATACGGATATCGGGCCTGCTGGCCTATTTCACCCCGCCCTGCCGTGGCTGGTCTTTTGAACCGAATCTTTTGAACCGGACGGCGGTTGGGGAACGGTCCCTGGCGCTGTTGCCTGCCCGGGTGTTCCTGGCATGCATCCCTGAGCAGCGGATGCTACCTGACGATGCCACGATGAAATACGCTGCGCGATATCGCTGTTCTTGCGATTGTATGGCATTCCCTGGCAAACCTGCAACCGATTCGCACAGCTACCTCATCGAGGAAGTGACAGATACGCCACGAACAACGTTTCAGAAGACCAGGCAGAATCCATGCGCGGCAAGCGTCTGGGGCAAAAGCAGCGCGCGCGCCACCCCGGCCAGGCCAAAGGCCACCACCGCGAGGCCGGCGCCGGCCCGTAGCGCCGGGCGGCGCGAAAGCTGCCTGAGGTAGCCGGACAGGCCCGAGATGACCAGCAGGTTCGGCAGGGTGCCCAGGCCAAACACGGCCATCACCAGCGCGCCAGACGGGGCATTGCCGGCCAGCAACGCCATGGCAAGTGCGCCGTACACCATGCCGCACGGGACCAGCCCCCAGGCCAGCCCCATGCCGTAGCGGCGCAGCAACCGCCCCTGCCCCCGCGCCCGGGCCACGGCCGGCAAGCACGCGCCGACGGCGCCAAGGCCGCGCAGCAAGCCGCCCGCGGCGCGGGCGGCAAGCCGCTCCAGCCAGCCAGTACCCATGGTCCGCCCGCGCAACATCCACAGGCCCGACAACACCAGCATCACGCTGCCCACCCCAAACAGCCAGCGCTGCAGCGGCAGGTACTGCGCCCCCCAGACGCCAGCCCCCAGGGCGCCAAGCAAGCCCCCCAGCACCGCATACATGCTGAGGCGCCCGGCATGCATGACGAGCAGTTCCAGCAACCAATGGCCGGGACGCCGGAGCACCGTGGCAGGCACGCGCGCTACGCCGCCCTGCTCCGCGGCCAGCGCGATCCCGCCGCACATGGCGGCGCAATGCACGCCGCCCAGCAAAGCCAGGGTAAATACGCTGATTAGCACGCCTATGGTCAACTTCTCCTCCCAATCACACAATCGCAACGTCCGGCGCGGTAAAATGCGCCCAACGCGCCCCCGCAGCTTCAAGAGGCGCTATCAACATGAAGCCCAGCGCCCGCGCCAGTTCGCGCGTTCGCAAAACAACATGACGACGGGCACGGCAGGCCGCGCTGCACAGATTGCGCACCGCCGACAGACCCGCGCGCCGGGCCGATGTGGATAGCGCTTCCCATCGACGACTCTCAACGTCAAGCTCTCAACTCAATGCGCCTGCCACACCGCGCTTGATTGACTGCGCTAAACCGACAGGCCTCAATTGCTCACCTCCATTCCTATTACCGAGATGTCGCCCCGCTGCTCCACCTGCTCGCTCGGCCAGCTCTGCCTGCCCGTCGGCATGACGCAGCAGGACCTCGAAAAGATGGATACGCTGGTGCAGGACCGGGTGCGCGTACGCAAGGGCGAAACCCTGTACCGCCTCGGCGACCCTCTCACCGCCGTCTACGCGATCCGCTTCGGCACGCTCAAGACCCACCTGACGATGGAAGACGGCCGCTCGCAGATCACGGGCTTCCACCTGCCCGGCGAAGTCGTCGGCCTCGACGGCCTCGGCGAGATGCAGCACGCATCGGACGCCACCGCGCTGGAAGATACCGAAGTCTGCGTGGTGCGCTTCGGCGATCTCCAGACGTTGTCCAACGTCCTGCCTTCCCTGCAGCATCAGTTCATGCGCCTGATGAGCAAGGAGATCTCGCAGGACCAGGTCATGTTGATCACGCTCGGCTCGATGCGCGCCGAGGAGCGGCTTGCCGCTTTCCTGATCAACCTGTCCGAGCGCTTGTCCGCGCGCGGCTATTCGGCCTCCGAGTTCGTGCTGCGCATGAGCCGCGAGGAAATCGGCAGCTACCTCGGGCTCAAGCTCGAAACCGTCAGCCGCCTGTTCTCGCGCTTTGCGGAAGCTGGCCTGATCCAGATCCGCCAGCGCCACGTCAAGCTGGTCGACATGGTGGGAATCAAGCAGATCGTCAACAAGTCCTGCTGACGTGCACGTCGCAAGCCGCCCTCGCCTGCGGCGGCCCGCCGTGATGCCGCGCCCTCCGGCCTGAACCGGCAAGGCGCGCATCGCACTCATTCCAGCTCGTCCGTGTCCGCCAGCCGCGTGGGCATGGTGTACAGCGTCAAGCCGCTCGACAGCGAGCAGAGCACCCACGCGATCAGGAATCCCACGGTGTAGACCGCCTCCCGCGATGCCTCGACCGGCTGGCCGAAAAAGCGCAGGTCGCCAGGATCGACCATGGAGAACACCAGCGCGGTCGTCAGCCCGGCAACCAGGAAGGCGGGCCACAACACCCACATCAGCCAGCGCAGTCTCATGATCACCTCGCTTGCGCCGCAACCGGCGTTGCCCGGCATGCCGCGCTGCCCGCCTTCTCGACCACCAGGCCGTGCCGCGACACGCCTTCCACAATGGGCGGGTCCGGATGGGTCATGGCCAGCCAGATCGTGACCCCGCAAGCCACCATTGCCACCAATGGCCCGCTCATCAGCAGCCACGGCCATGGCTCCTTCCACCAGGGATTGCTTTGCTGCGTCATCTGGCCTCCTGTAGATCTAGATCGCGCATGTTGCGTATGGATCGGTGCATCCAGCGTGCCCTGCCGCCTCATAGATTGCGCGGCACGATAAAGCTGGTGCTCTGTCGAATCTCTGCGCCATGGCTCCCCGTGCCCTCATCGGGCACCGCGGTCACCGTGACCTCGATCTTGTGCGTGCCCTGCTCCGCTGACTCGATCGGCACGCGCACCCGGATGGGAATCAAGCGATTGGACGTGGGCTCCAGGTTGCCGGCAGCGTGGTCATACTCCACGGCCAGGCCCTTCAGCGCATTGCTGCCCGCGCTGACGGCGACGCGCATCGGCGCCTCGGTCGTGTTGATCAGTTGCAGCCGGTACACGTTCTCGATCCAGCGCCCTTCCACTTCCCGCCCCAGCGCGCCGCGGTCGCGGATGATGTCGACCTTGAGCGGCGTGCGCATGGCCAGCGAGGCCATGAAGCCGACGACCAGCGCCAGCCAGATCACCGAGTAGATCACCGTGCGCGGCCGCACCAGGCGCTTGCGCGCCACGGTCTCGGAGAGCGCGCTGCGCATGGCGTTCTCAGATGTATAACGGATCAGCCCGCGCGGGTACGCCATCTTGTCCATGACCTGGTTGCAGGCGTCGATGCAGGCGCCGCAGCCAATGCAGTCGTACTGCAGGCCATCGCGGATATCGATGCCGGTGGGACAGACCTGCACGCAGATGCTGCAATTCACGCACGCGCCCAGCCCCGCTGCCTTGTGGTCCGCCTTGCGCGAGCGGCTGCCGCGCGGCTCGCCACGGCCCACGTCATAGGTGACCACATAGGTGTCGCGATCGACCATCACGCTCTGGAAGCGTGCATACGGGCACATGTACTTGCAGACCTGCTCGCGCATGAAGCCGGCGTTGCCCCAGGTGGCGAACGAATAGAACAGCATCCAGAACGTTTGCCACGGGCCCAGCGAGAGGCTCAGCACCTGCCCGCCCAGCGCGCGGATGGGCGAGAAGTAGCCGACGAAGGTAAAGCCCGTCCACAGCGCGATCACGATCCAGAGCGCGTGCTTGCTCGCCTTCAGGCGCAGCTTGCGTGCGCTCCACGGATCGCCGTCCAGGCGGATGCGGGCAAAGCGGTCGCCCTCCACATGCCGCTCGATCCACATGAAGATCTCGGTGTACACCGTCTGCGGACACGCGTAGCCGCAGAACAGCCGCCCCGCGATCGCCGTGAAGAGAAACAGCGAGAGCGCGGAGATCACCAGCAGCACGGCAAGGTAGATCACGTCCTGCGGCCACAGCACCAGGCCAAAGATATAGAACTTGCGCGCGCCGAGATCGAACAGCATGGCCTGGCGGCCGTTCCACTGCAGCCAGGGCATGCCATAGAAGAACAGCTGGGTCAGGACCACCATCCAGACCCGCCAGCTCGAGAACGCGCCCGACACCGAGCGCGGATAGATCTTGCGGCGGACTTCATACAGGGTCTCATCCGAAGTCTGCTCATCCGCCGTCGCGGCTGCGGGCTCTCGATGCGGCGCCCATGCGGGCCCGTTTGATCCAAGCGGCTCCGGTCCGGGGGCGTTCATCGGCGATCACCCCCGCCGCGGTGCGGGCCCGGCCGACAAGCACAAGCGTGGTGGCTCATTGCCTGCTCCCCTCGCCTGCGCCGCTCCCGGTGTTGGACAGGCCCCAGACATAGGCGGTCAACATGCGGATACGCTCCGGCGTGAGGATTTCTTCGTGCGCCGGCATATGGTTGTTATGGCCCTTCAGGATCGCGTCGACGATGCTGGCCTCCGAACTGCCGTACAGCCACACGCGGTCCGACAGGTTGGGCGCGCCAAGCGCCTGGTTGCCCTTGCCGGTGGAACCGTGGCAGGCCGCGCAGGTGGACTTGAACGTGCTCTCGCCGCGCGAGGCGCGGATCGGGTCGTAAGCCAGGCCGGAGAGCGAACGCGCGTATTGCGCCACGTCGCCGGCGAGCTTGCCGTCGATGGTCGAGGCGAACGACGGCATCACGCCATTGCGGCCCTTGGTAATGGTCTGCGCGATGGTCTCGGGATCCCCGCCGTACAGCCAGTCGTTATCGGTCAGGTTGGGAAAGCCGCGGCTGCCGCGCGCATCGGAGCCGTGGCATTGCGCGCAGTAGTTGAGAAACAGGCGTTGCCCGATCTCGCGCGCCGCCGGGTCGGCCGCCACCTGCTTGACGTCCATGTGCATGTACTTGCCATAGACCTCGCGCTGCAGTTGCTCGGCCGCGTGGCGATGCGCCTCCAGTTCGACCCCGCTGGAGGTCTTGAGTACGCCGGCGTAGGAACCCAGGCCGGGGTACAGCACCAGGTAGCCCAGGCCAAAGATGCACGCCAGCAGGAACATCCACATCCACCAGCGCGGCAGCGGGTTGTTCAGCTCGCGCAGGTCGCCGTCCCACACGTGGCCGGTGTCTTCGGCGGCGCCGGCGACCTTGGTGACCTTGCGTTGGGAGAACAGCAGCCACACGCACCAGACGATGCCGACCAGCGCGATGGCGGCAATGTAGTAACTCCAGAAATCCGTGAAGAAGTCGCTCATGACTCAGTGTTCCTGCTTGGTGTTGTTTGCGCCGCCGGCATGACGCGCGATGCGGTAGCCGACATCGACGTTCGCGTCCAGCGGCTCGTCGGGCAAGGCGAACGGCAGCATGGCCGACTCCTGGTTGGCGGCCTTGCGCCCGGACGACCAGGCCCACCAGCAGATGGCGATGAAGGCAGCCATCGAGACCACGGTGGAAAACCCGGTGATCATTGCCATGGCTTACTCCTTGGCCGGCGTGGCCGCGGGCTGCGCCGCGGCCGCGGTATCCACGCGCACATTGCGCTTGGCGATGCCAAGCTCCTGCAGGTAGGCGACCATCGCGTCTTCCTCGGTCTTGCCGGCCAGCGTGGCGGGCGCCTGCTCGATCTCGGCGTCGGTGTACGGCACGCCGAGGCGGCGCAGCGCACGCATGCGGTCGCGGACATCGTTGGCCTGCAGCGGGGTTTTCTCGAGCCACGGGTAGGACGGCATCACCGATTCGGGCACCACGTCGCGCGGGTTGCGCAAGTGGATGCGCTGCCAGTCGTCGGAGTAGCGCCCGCCCACGCGCGCCAGGTCGGGACCGGTACGCTTGGAGCCCCACAGGAAGGGATGGTCGTAGACCGACTCGCCAGCCGTGGAGTAGTGGCCATAGCGCTCGACATCGCCCTGCAGCGTGCGCACCTGCTGCGAATGGCAGCCCACGCAGCCCTCGCGGATATAGATATCGCGGCCCATCAGGCGCAGCGCGGAGTACGGCTTGATCCCCGCGTCGGGCTCGGTGGTGGAGTGCTGGAAGAACAGCGGCACGATCTGGACGAGCCCGGCGATGCTGACCACCAGGATGGTGCACAGGATCAGCCAGCCGATGTTCTTCTCCAGGGTCTCGTGCGTAAAGAAGCTTCGTTTTTCGGACATCGTTTCTATCCTGGAATGATCAATGGGCGGAGGCGGCAACGCTGGCCGGGATCAGTGCGTCCACCGCGGGCTTGCCGATGATGGTCCGGGCCACGTTGTAGGCCATCAGCAGCATGCCCGAGAGGAAACACAGGCCACCCAGCAAGCGGATCAGGTAGAAGGGATACTTGGCCTTGACCGCTTCCGCGAAAGCGTAGGTCAGGGTGCCGTCAGGCTGCGTGGCGCGCCACATCAGGCCTTCCATCACGCCGGCGATCCACATCGAGGCGATGTACAGCACCACGCCGATGGTGGCGATCCAGAAGTGCAGCTCGATCAGGCGCACGCTGTACATCTCCTTCTCGCCAAAGAGCCGCGGGATCAGGTAGTAGAGCGAGCCGATGGAGATCATCGCGACCCAGCCCAGCGCGCCGGAGTGCACGTGGCCGATGGTCCAGTCCGTGTAGTGCGACAGCGCGTTGACGGTCTTGATCGACATCATCGAGCCCTCGAAGGTCGCCATACCGTAGAAGGACAGCGCCACCACCAGGAACTTGAGGATGGGATCGGTGCGCAGCTTGTGCCAGGCACCCGACAAGGTCATGATGCCGTTGATCATGCCGCCCCACGAAGGCGCGAGCAGGATCAGCGAGAACACCATGCCGAGCGATTGCGCCCAGTCCGGCAGCGACGTGAACTGCAGGTGGTGGGGACCGGCCCACATATAGGTGAAGTTGAGCGCCCAGAAGTGAACGATCGACAGGCGGTAGGAATAGATCGGGCGGCCGGCCTGCTTGGGGATGAAGTAATACATCATGCCCAGGAAGCTGGTGGTCAGGAAGAAGCCCACCGCGTTATGGCCGTACCACCACTGCACCATGGCGTCCTGCACGCCGGCATAGGCCGAGTAGGACTTCCACATGCCCACCGGCATCTCGGCGTTGTTGACGATATGCAGGATGGCGATGGTCAGGATGTAGGCGCCGAAGAACCAGTTGGCCACGTAGATGTGCCGGGTCTTGCGCTTCATGATGGTGCCGAAGAACACGATGGCGTAGGCCACCCACACCAGCGTGATCAGGATGTCGATCGGCCATTCGAGCTCGGCATATTCCTTCGAGCTGGTGATGCCCAGCGGCAGCGTGATAACCGCGGCCACGATCACCAGTTGCCAGCCCCAGAACGTGAATGCCGCCAGCGGGCCACAGAACAGCCGCGCCTGGCAGGTGCGCTGCACGATGTAGTAGGAGGTGGCGAACAACGCGCTGCCGCCGAAGGCGAAGATGACCGCATTGGTGTGCAGCGGGCGCATGCGTCCGAAGGACAACCACGGCGTGTCGAAATTAAGCTCCGGCCAGATCAACTGTGCCGCGAGCAGAACGCCTACGGCCATACCGACAATCCCCCAGACTACCGTCATGACGGCAAACTGCCGCACGACGCCGTAATTGAAGGTGTCGGCGCGAGAATACGCGGCGGTGACAGCCATTCAGACCCCCAGATTGGATAAACATGAATTGATGTTGTGACTGTAGGAAAAGAGGGGGATGGGCGTCTTGATCTGTATCAAGCGGTATGGGAATGGGGGGAACCTGGAGGCGTAGGAGGCGTTTCGGGTTGGGTTCTGATGCCCACCGTGGCACGCGTAACCTGCAGTCGCTTGGCTATCTCACTATTTGGCTCGCCCGCTGCAGAAACCAAAAGCGATGCGTGCCCGTGCAACCAGCGACGCCGGGAAACTCCGCGAACGCGCCATCGAGGCAAGTTGGGACCGCTCGTCTTCACGCGGGGGTGTCTCTTTAGGGCGGGGTTTTGATGCTTCTAGCCCCGCTGACGCGGGTGGGTCTCTTGTGGGCGGGGTTTTCGCTCTTCTAGCTGCTGGCGCGGCTGTACGGGGTTGGCCGTTTACACACGTGTGAGATGTCACTTTTCTTTACTCGTAAAGATAAGTAACCAAAAGAAAGCGATCCTTGCAGGAGGCTGGCGTGGCGGGGTTGCGTAGCCCGGTGGTTTCGTCGTCAGGCCCCGGGTTTTAATGGCCTCATGCCGTTACCGGTTCAAATGGCCACGATCCTGCGGACGACGCTGGTTTCGTGGTGAGGCTGCTCGGTAGCGGCATTCCTGCTCATTCATCCATCTGCCGGTACCGGTGCGAAGCGCCACGATATATCACGCCATGATGGTTTCGTGGTGGGGTGGACGCGGTGGTGAATCCCTCGAAACTATTCGGGCGGTGCCACCGCGCCCACGACGGAAACGGGACGCCTGCAACTTCGTGGCCGCCCGCACCGCGAGCGACAGACGGCTTGAAATTCGTGGCGGTGGCTACCGGTGGGGGCCACCACGAATCTCTGGGCATTGGCAGCGTCGTGATGATCTAAACTGGTAACGGCATGAGGTCATTAGAACCCAGGGCCGTACGACGAAACCATTGGGATTCCCAATGACGCCACGCCAGCCTCCTGCAAGGATCGCTTTCTTTTGGTTACTTTTCTTTACGAGTAAAGAAAAGTGACATCTCACACGTTCCAAAACGGCCAACACCGCACAGCCGCGCCAGCAGCTAGAAACATCAAAACCCCGCCCACAAGAGACACTCCCGCGTCAGCGGGCCACAAGCAATACACATCGCCCACTTCCCCCCAACCTACAATTCCCGCTCCAATCTCAACAGACTTTGCGAACGAATCAGCGGAACGAGATACAAGCTGCTGGCGCGGCTAGGCGGGGTTGGCCGTTTACGCGAATGGAGACATTTCCAGGCTTCTAGCCCCGCTGACGCGGAGGTGTCGCTTGCCCCCCCATTCAACCTACCCCAATTCACGGCCTATCGTTATCAAGAAGAATCGCCTCCCCCGGCCGATCAAGATCATCATACTGTCCCGCATGCAGCGCCCACCAAAGCGCGCCCGCAATCACGGCAACCAGCACCAGGCTCATCGGCACCAGCAGGTAGAGCATGTCCATGGCGTCAGTCTCCGGGCTTGCCGGCGCGCAGCAGGCGCCAGGCATTGGCCACCACCAGCAGCGACGACACCGACATGCCGATGCCCGCCATCCAGGCGGTGACATAGCCGGTTGCCGCCAGCGGGATGGCGATCACGTTGTAGGCAAAGGCCCAGGCCAGGTTCTGGCGCACCACGCGACGCGTGCGGCGGGCCATCTTCAGCGCGTTCGCGATCTCCGCCACGCGGCCATGGGTCAGCACGGCATCGGCGCCCGCCTGCGCCAGCGGCGCGCCGCTGCCGATGGCGATCGAGACTTGCGCCTGTGCCAGCACCGGCGCATCGTTGATGCCGTCGCCCACCGCCAGCACCACGGCGCCGCCGCGCTGCAGGTGCGCCACGTACTCGCGCTTGCCTTCAGGCGTGACGCCGCCCTCGCGGCGCGAGATCTGGAAATGATCGGCCCACCAGCCGACCGTGGCCGGCGTATCGCCCGACACGAGATGGCAGCGCACGCCAAGCGCGCGCAGCTCGCTGAGCAAGCGCGCGGATTGCTCGCGCGCGACATCGGCCAGCGCGAACACCGCCAGCGCGCCGGCAGCGCTGCCCAGCCACACCAGCGTGGCGCCGCGGCGCTCGCTGCCGGCAAGCTCGGCGTTTGGGCCGCCGGCATTGCCGTGCTCGCACAGCGCGTCGACGAACTCGCGACGGCCAAGGCGGTAACGCCGCCCATCCACCTCGGCTTCGAGGCCCTGCCCTGGCACATTGCGCATGGCGTCGATGGCAAGCGTCTCGTGCGCAAGGCCTTGCGCCTGCGCAGCCTCCACGATGCCCCGCGCGATCGGGTGCTCGCCGGAGCGTTCCATGGCCGCAGCCAGCCGCAGGCTGGCGGCGGCATCGGCATCGCCCAAGGGCTGCGTGCGCACCAGCGCGAAACGCCCTTGCGTGAGCGTGCCGGTCTTGTCGAGCATCACGTCCGTGACGCTGGCCAGGGTCTCCAGCGCGTGGCCGCGCGTCAGCAGCAAGCCACGGCGCGACAGCGCGGCCCCGGCCGCGGCCAGCGCCGCTGGCGTGGCCAGCGAAAGCGCGCACGGGCAGCTCACCACCAGCACGGCCACCGTCACCAGCAACGCACGCGCGGGATCGATCCATGTCCACCAGACTGCGCCGGTCACGGCCGCCAGCACCAGCAGGATGGCGACGAACCAGCCCGCCACGCGGTCGGCCACCGTGGCCAGGCGCGGCTTCTCCGCCAGCGCACGGTCCAGCACGGCGACGATCTCCGCCAGCCGGGTGCCCGCCCCTACCTTGGTCACGCGCAGCTCGAGCGGACTCGTGGTATTGAAGCAACCTGCCAGCACAGCGTCGCCGGTGCCGCGCGGCACCGGCCGGCTCTCG
>NZ_BAAILO010000381.1:33780-36215 GCF_054589115.1 Cupriavidus sp. 8B
CCTTCACGCGGATCAGGTCGCCGGGGCGCAGGCGCGCCACCGGCACCCGCTCGCCCACGCCGCCCTCGGCCCGCAGACGCTCGCAGGTGGCGGGCAACTGCCGCGCCAGCATCTCGGCGCCACTGCGCGATGCCTGGCGCACGCGCAGCTCCAGGTAGCGCGCCAGCAGCAGGAACGCCACGAACATGGTGACGGAATCAAAGTACACCTCGCCGGTGCCGCGCAGCGTCGCCACGGTGCTGGCGATAAAGCCTGCGCCCACGCCCAGCGCCACCGGCACGTCCATGCCCAGGTGGCGCTGCCTGAGGCCGCGCCACGCACCGGCGAAGATCGGCGAAGCCGAGTACAACACCACGGGCGAGGTCAGCACCAGGCTGGCCCAGCGCATCAGTTGCAACTGGCCGGGATCGATGGCGGCTTCATGGGTGTAGATGGGCCATGCGTACATCATCACCTGCATCATGCCGAGCATGGCCACCGCCATGCGCATCAGCAAGCCACGGCGCGCATGGCGGTCCTGCCGGTCCGAGCGCGAGACCTCGAACGGCCACGCCAGGTAGCCGATGCCAGCCAGCGCGCCGAGCAAGGCGGAGACCGGCTGTTCTGCCGCGCGCCAGCGCACCACCACGCGGCGCGTCGCCACATTGGCGATCACCGATTCCACGCCGGGCAGGCTGCCCAGGTGCTGCTCGATCAGCCAGGCGCAGGCGGCGCAGCGAATATTCTCCGGCGCCAGGGTGATCTCGGCCCGGCGTTCGTCCAGCGGGCGCACGAACTGGGCCCGCAATTCCTCGGTGTCGTAGGCGGCCCAGACGGGCTCGGCCTCGCGCCGCGCCGCGTCGTCGATCGGCTTGGCAAAGCGGGCCTGGTCGCCATAGAGATGGCCGAACCCGGCTGCGTGCAGGGTCTGCGCCAGGGCCTGGCAGCCACCGCAGCAAAAAGCCTGTTCCTCGCCGTTGATGCTGGCGTGCAAGGACGGCTCGCCGGACGCGAGCGGCTGTCCGCAGTGGAAGCAGCCCACGCGTCCGGCGGCCGCAGGCGCGCCGCTTGCGCGTGCAAGCGGCGGATTGGGCAAGGAACGGGCAGGATAGGCTGGGGCTGGGGAAGTCGGCATCGGGACTCTTTTTTACCAACTGCATGGTAAGAGTCCCGGTGGCAAGCTGCCTTGATACAGATCAAGCGGGAGGCTGGGCGGCGCATGGCGCGCCGCTTGCGCAGGGCTTCAGGTCAGCGAGGTGTCGACCGTGCGGCGTGGCGCTTCCAGGTATTCGCGCGACTGCATCTCGATGATGCGCGACACCGTGCGGCTGAACTCGTTGGCCATCTGGCCTTCGGTGTAGAGTTCGTCCGCCGGCACTTCCGCCGAGATCAGCAGCTTGACCTTGTGGTCGTAGAACACGTCGATCAGCCAGGTGAAGCGGCGGGCCTCGGACGACATGCGGGGCGTCATCTTGGGCACGTCGGAGAGGATCACCGTGTGGAACTCGGTGGCGAGCTCGAGGTAGTCGTTCTGCGATCGCGGGCCGCCGCACAGCGTATTGAAATCGAACCAGACCACCCCGCCCGCCTTGCGCAGCGCACGCAGTTCACGGTGCTCGATATGCAGGATGGGAGATTCGTCGGCCACACCGGCAATGCTGGTAAAGGCGTGACGCAGGGCCGAGCTGGCCTCGGGCCCCAGCGGCGTGTGATAGGCATCCACCTGCTCCAGCGCGCGCTTGCGGTAGTCGATGCCGGCGTCCACATTGAGCACGTCGAGCTTTTGCTGTAGCAGCGCGATTGCCGGCAGCACGCGGTCCCGGTGCAGGCCGTCCGGGTACAGCAGGTCCGGCCGGTAGTTGGAGGTCATCACGAACTGCACGCCGTTCTCGAACATCTGCTGCAACAGGCGGTGCAGGATCATCGCATCGGCCACGTCGCTGACGTGGAACTCATCGAAGCAGATCAGGCGAAACCGCCGCGCAATGCGCTTGGCCAGTTCGTCCAGTGGATCCGGGCGCCCGCGCAGCTCTTCAAGCTGGCGATGCACCTCGCGCATGAACTCGTGAAAGTGCAGCCGCGTCTTGCGCACCACCGGCACGCAGGTATAGAAGCTGTCCATCAGGAAGGACTTGCCGCGCCCTACCCCGCCCCACAGGTACACGCCCTTGGGCACGTCCGGGTGCACCAACAGTTTTTTCAGCGTGCTGTTGCGCCGGCTCTTGTAGGCCACCCACTCGTCATAGCATTGCTGCAGGCGCTCGACGGCGCGCAACTGCGCGGGGTCGGTGGTGTAGCCGCGTTGCTTCAGTTCCTGCTCGTAGTACTCACGGACGTTCATGCTGACTGCTTGCCCTGGATGCCGGGAGGCGCCGGCTTGAATGAGGATCGGGGCGCGTGACAGGTCAAACCCCCTGCCGCCCCGAAAGCGAAAACGGCGCGCCGCTGTGGCGGCG
>NZ_BAAILO010000381.1:36364-83235 GCF_054589115.1 Cupriavidus sp. 8B
TTCGCGCATGACTTCCGACATCGACGGATGCGGATGGCAGGTGCGGCCGATGTCTTCGCTGGCGGCCTTGAACTCCATCGCCACCACGGCTTCGGCGATCAGGTCGGACGCATTCGCAGCAACCACGTGCACGCCCAGGATCTCATCGGTCTTGGCATCGGCCAGCATCTTGACGAAGCCGTCCGAATGCCCCATGCCCAGCGCGCGGCCGTTGGCCATGAACGGGAACTGGCCGGACTTGTACTCGCGGCCTTCGGCCTTGAGCTGCTGCTCGGTCTTGCCCACCCATGCGATTTCCGGGAAGGTGTAGATCACCCACGGAATGCAGTTGTAGTCGATGTGCGGCTTCTGGCCGGCGATGCGCTCGGCAACGGCCACGCCTTCGTCCTCGGCCTTGTGGGCCAGCATCGGGCCACGCACCACATCGCCGATGGCCCACAGGCCCGGCACCTTGGTGGCGCAGTGATCGTCCACCTCGATAAAGCCGCGCTGGTCGGCAGCCATGCCGATGGCGTCGAGGCCGAGGTTGTCGGTGTTGGGCACGCGGCCAACCGACACGATCAGGCGATCCACTTCCAGGGTCTGGGCAGCGCCGTCCTTGTCGGTGTAGCTGACCGTGACGTTGTCCTTGCCGGTCTTGACTTCGTTGACCGTCACGCCCAGGCTGAACTTCAGGCCTTGCTTGGTCAGCAGCTTCTGCGCTTCCTTGGCCACGCCTTCGTCGGCGGCGCCCAGGAACGCGGGCAGCGCTTCCAGCACGGTCACTTCGGCGCCCAGGCGGCGCCACACGGAGCCCAGCTCGAGGCCGATCACGCCGGCGCCGATCACGCCCAGCTTCTTCGGCACGCTGGCGAACTTGAGCGCGCCTTCGTTATCGCTGACCAGCACGTTATCGACGGGAACGCCCGGCAGGTGACGCGCCTTGGAGCCGGTGGCGATGATGACCTGCTTGGCCGTCACGACTTCGGTGCCGGCCTTGCCGGCGACTTCGACCTGGAAGCCCTCGGCGGTCTTGCCGACGAACTTGCCGTAGCCCTTGAGCAGCGTGACCTTGTTCTTGCGGAACAGGAACTCGATGCCCTTGGTCATCTTGCCGACGATATCGTCCTTGCGCTTGAGCATCTTGGCCACGTCGACCTTGACGTCGCCAACGGTGATGCCGTGGTCAGCGATGTGATGCTGCACGTTCTCGAACTCTTCCGAGGAGGCCAGCATTGCCTTGGAGGGGATGCAACCCACGTTCAGGCAGGTGCCGCCCAGGCGCGGTTCGTCCTTGGGATCGTCGTAGGCATTGCCTTCGCAGCAGGCCACGTTCAGGCCGAGCTGGCCGGCACGGATGGCGGCGATGTAGCCGCCGGGGCCGGCACCGATCACCAGCACGTCGAATTGTTTACTCATGGAGATTCCTTTTGCAGCCACGGCGGGGCAACGTCGCCCGCCAGGCCGCTTTCAACTCTTCGGTCCGTCATGCCCGAGCGCGCCGCGCCCGTTGACGGGCATGGCGGGAAAACGCGGGCAAGACCTCAGGCTTTGCAGATGATTACAGGTCCAGCAGCAGGCGTGCCGGATCTTCCAGCGCGTCCTTCATGGCAACCAGGCCCAGGACGGCTTCGCGGCCGTCGATGATGCGGTGGTCGTAGGACATGGCGAGGTAGTTCATCGGACGGATCACGATCTGGCCGTCTTCCACCACCGGGCGGTCCTTGGTGGCGTGCACGCCCAGGATCGCGGATTGCGGCGGGTTGATGATCGGGGTCGACAGCATCGAGCCGAAGGTGCCGCCGTTGGAGATCGAGAACGTACCGCCGGTCAGCTCTTCCAGCGACAGCTTGCCGTCGCGGGCCTTGGCGCCGAACTCAGCGATCTTCTTCTCGATCTCGGCCAGGCTCATCTGGTCGGCGTTGCGCAGGATAGGCACCACCAGGCCACGCGGCGAGCCCACCGCGATACCGATGTCGAAGTAGCCGTGGTAGACGATGTCGTTGCCGTCGATCGATGCGTTGATCAGCGGGAACTTCTTCAGCGCGTGGACCGCGGCCTTGACGAAGAAGGACATGAAGCCCAGCTTCACGCCGTGTTCCTTCTCGAAGCGGTCCTTGTACTTGCTGCGCAGGTCCATCACCGGCTTCATGTTCACTTCATTGAAGGTGGTGAGGATGGCATTGGTGCTTTGCGATTGCAGCAGGCGCTCGGCGATACGGGCGCGCAGGCGGCTCATCGGCACGCGTTCTTCCGGGCGGTCGCCCAGGGCGGCGAAATCCACCGGGGCGGAAACCTGCTGCAGCGCCGGCTTGGCGGCGGCCGGAGCCGGAGCTGCCTTGGCGGCCGGTGCGGGAGCGGGAGCAGCGGTCGCGGCCAGCACGTCGCCCTTGGTGATGCGGCCATCCTTGCCCGTGCCAGCAACCTGGCCGGCGGACAGGCCGCCTTCGGCCATCAGCTTGGCGGCCGAAGGCATGGCCACGGCGCCGGCTGCTGCCGGTGCGGCGGCGGCGGCCGGAGCGGCGGCAGCGGCAGGCGCCGGTGCGGCGGCGGCAGGAGCGACGGCGCCAGCAGTGGCTTCGGTGTCGATCTTGGCGATCACTTCGTCGGCAACCACGGTGTCGCCGTCGTTGCGGATGATCTGCGACAGCACGCCAGCCGACGGGGCCGGCACTTCGAGCACGACTTTGTCGGTCTCGATTTCAATCAGGATTTCGTCTTGGGCAACAGCTTCGCCCGGCTTCTTCTTCCAGTTCAGCATGGTTGCTTCGGCAACCGATTCAGAGAGTTGCGGAACCTTGACGTCAACAATAGCCATGGTTAGGTATTTCCTCGATGTATTCGTATGTGCTTCAGGCAGCGGCAAAAAGCATGGCGGTGCGCGCTCTTCGCGCGCGCCGCCATGCTGGCCACGATCATTTGGTCAGGACAAAGCCCTTGAGCTTGGAGAACGCCGCATCCAGCAGCGCCTTTTGTTGCTCGTTGTGCTTGGCGTAGTAGCCCACCGCCGGCGATGCCGAGGCGGGACGACCCGCGTAACCGAGCTTCTGGCCTTCCGCCATGTTCTCCATGATGAAGTGCTGGACGAAGAACCAGGCACCCTGGTTCTGCGGCTCGTCCTGGCACCACACGATTTCGTTGGCGTTCGGGTACTTCTTCAGCTCGGCTGCCACTGCCTTGTGCGGGAACGGATACAGCTGTTCCATGCGGATGACGGCCGTGTCGGTAGCGCCGCGTTCCTTGCGGGTGTTGACCAGGTCGTAGTAGACCTTGCCCGAGCACATGATCACGCGCTTGACCTTGCTGGCGTTCAGTTCTTCGTGATCGGGGATGACCGTCTCGAAGTGACCCTTGGCCAGGTCGGACAGCGGCGAGACCGCGTCCTTGTTACGCAGCAGCGACTTCGGCGTCATGATCACCAGCGGCTTGCGGAACAGACGGATCATCTGGCGACGCAGCAGGTGGAAGATCTGGGCCGGGGTGGTCGGCTGGCAGACTTGCATGTTGTGGTCCGCGCACAGCTGCAGGAAGCGCTCGATGCGCGCCGAGCTGTGTTCCGGACCCTGGCCTTCATAGCCGTGCGGCAGCATCAGGGTCAGGCCCGAGGCGCGGCCCCACTTCACTTCGCCGGAGGAGATGAACTGGTCGATCACCACCTGGGCGCCGTTGACGAAGTCGCCGAACTGGGCTTCCCAGATCACGAGTGCGTTCGGCTCAGCGGTGGAGAAGCCGTATTCGAAGCCGAGCACGGCCTCTTCCGACAGCACCGAGTCGATCACCGTGAACGGTGCCTGGTTCTCGGACACGTTCTGCAGGGGCACGTAGCTGCCTGCATCCCAGCGCTCGCGGTTCTGGTCGTGCAGCACCGAGTGGCGGTGGGTAAACGTGCCACGCCCGGCGTCCTGGCCGGTGATGCGCACCGGGTAGCCCGAAGCCACCAGCGAGGCGAAGGCCAGATGCTCGCCCATGCCCCAGTCCAGCGGCTGGTCGCCGCGGCCCATGTTGGCGCGATCCTTCACCACCTTCTCGACCAGCGGGTGCAGCTTGAGGTGTTCGGGGATGGTGGTGATGCGTTCGGCCAGGCGCTTGAGCTCGGTCACCGGCACGGCGGTGTCGGCGGCGTCGGTCCACTTGCGGTTCAGGAACGGCATCCAGTCCACGGCGAACTTGTTCTTGAAGTTCGACAGGACGGGGTCGACCGTGTGCTTGCCCGCGTCCATCGCGGCACGGTACTCCTTGACCAGCTGGTCGCCGAAGTCGGCCGGCACCAGGTTCTGCGCGACCAGCTTGTCAACGTACAGCTTGCGCGTGCCCGGGTGCTGGGCGATCTTCTTGTACATCAGCGGCTGGGTAACGGCCGGCGTGTCCTGCTCGTTGTGGCCCAGCTTGCGGAAGCAGATGATGTCGACCACGACATCCTTCTTGAACTCCATGCGGAAGTCCACAGCCAGCTGCATGGCGAACACCACGGCTTCGGGATCGTCGCCGTTCACGTGCAGCACCGGTGCCTCGATCATCTTGACGACGTCGGTGCAATACAGCGTGGAGCGCGAGTCGCGCGGGTCCGAGGTGGTGAAGCCGATCTGGTTGTTGATCACGATGTGCATCGTGCCGCCCGTGCCGTAGCCGCGGGTCTGTGCCAGGTTCAGCGTTTCCATCACCACGCCCTGGCCTGCGAATGCCGCGTCGCCGTGCACTTGCACGGGCAGCACTTCCGCATGGCCCGCGGGCTCGCCGCGGCGTTCCTGGCGGGCCTTGACCGAGCCTTCGACGACCGGGTTGACGATTTCCAGGTGGGACGGGTTGAAGGCGAGCGACAGGTGGACCGGGCCGCCTTCGGTGGAGACGTCGCTAGAGAAGCCCTTGTGGTACTTCACGTCGCCGGCCGGCAGGTCATCGACGTGCTTGCCTTCGAACTCGGCGAACAGGTCCGCCGGCATCTTGCCTAGCGTATTGACCAGCACATTCAGGCGGCCGCGGTGGGCCATGCCGATCACGATTTCCTGCACGCCCTTGCTGCCGCTGTGCTGGATCAGCTCGTCCATGGCGGCGATGAAGCTCTCGCCGCCTTCCAGCGAGAAGCGCTTCTGGCCAACGTACTTGGTGTGGAGGAAGCGCTCCAGGCCTTCAGCCGCGGTCAGGCGGTCGAGGACGTGCTTCTTCTTCTCCAGAGTGAACACCGGCTTGGAACGCGTGGTTTCCAGGCGCTCTTGCCACCAGCGCTTTTGCGCCTGGTCGCTGATGTACATGAACTCGGCGCCGATGCTGCTGCAGTAGGTTTCGCGCAGGTTGTTGAGCAGCTCGCGCAGGCTCATCGATTCCTTGCCGAAATACGTATTGCTGGCGTTGAAGACGATATCGAGATCGCTTTCGGAGAAGCCGTAGAACGCGGGGTCGAGGTCCGGCAGGGGCGGACGCTCCTGGCGCTTGAGCGGATCCAGGTCTGCCCAGTGCGAACCGATGTTGCGGTAAGCGGCGATCAGCTGCGTGGCAGCGACGCGCTTGCGCCCCATATCGGAGTCGGCCGAGGCAACAATGGTCTTGATCGGGCCCGCCTTGGCACGCTCTGCGAACGAGGCGACGATGGGAGCGTGGGCGATATCGCGGGCGTTCGAGCCATCGACAGCCGGCACGTTCTGCATCGCGTCGAAGTACGCGCGCCAGTTATCGGGAACCGAGGAGGGATTTTCGAGGTAGGCCTCGTACAGCTCTTCTACATAGGGGGCATTGCCGCCGAAGAGGTACGAATTGCTCTGATACTGCTGCATCATGGGGCGCTCACTATTATCCGGGAATGCCGGAATAAAGCGGGTTCATCAACCTTCCGCGACACGGCTTGACCGGTTAGCGGATTGCAAACAACTCTTTCTGGACAACAACTGAAACACATTAAATGCATCATTATGCAAACGGCACCGCAACGGGTGCCGATCTGTTCAGTCGCCCTGAAAGGGTCAGTTGTGCGTGGAAGGACCTAAGTCTTCACTCGCATAAGAATAGCACGTTTGCCGCTTGAGCCGAGGGAATTTTGCCGTCAGCCGCGCGGGCCCATTCGCAGTGTTGCGAAGCGGCCAAGCCCCTTGCCGACGGGGATGATGAAGCCAGCCGGTCCGATAGCATGGAGCCGGAAACCAAAGGAGCGATCGGTGCACCTCTTGCCATACCCCCCGCGGGCCAGCGCCCGGCCCCGCCAATGATGCCCGCACCCACCGCCGACGCCACGGCACCAGGAGCTGCTCCCGTCACATGGCGGGCCGACTTGGTGGCCGGGCTTGCCATCGCCGGGCTGTTGCTGCCCGAGGCCGTGGCCTATTCCGGCATTGCCGGGCTGCCGCCGCAAGCCGGCGTGATCGCGCTGTTCGCGGGCCTGCTGGTCTACGGCCTGCTTGGCAGCAGCCGCTTTGCGATCGTTTCGGCCACCTCGTCGTCCGCCGCGGTGCTGCTGGCGGCCACCACGGCTGTCAGCGACGGCGATGCCGGCGTGCGCGCCGCCCTCGGCGCGGCGGTCATGCTCCTCGCGGGAGGGCTGTTCCTGCTGGCCGCGGCGTTGCGCCTGGGGGCGATCTCCAACCTGATCGCCAAGCCCGTGCTACGCGGCTTTGCACTGGGGCTCGCGCTGACTATCGTGCTCAAGCAATGCCCGAAGGTCCTGGACATGCATCCGGCGCATGGCGACTTCCTGCGCCTGGCGTGGGAACTGCTCGCCGGCTGGCGCCAATGGAACCTGGCAGGCGCGGCGGTGGCACTGGTGGCGCTGACGCTGCTGCATCTGTTCGCGCGCTGGCGCGCCATGCCGGGCGCGCTGCTGGTCATCGCCGCCGGCATCGCGCTTGACCTCAGCGGCTGGACCCAGGCACATGGCGTGGCGGCCGTCGGCAATATCGCCTTGCAGTTCTCGGCGCCGCGCGTGCCGAGCCTGGCATCGGCCGACTGGATGCGGATGGGCGGACTGGCTGCCGCGCTGGCGCTGATCCTGTACGCCGAAAGCTACGGCTCGATCCGCACCTTCGCCATGCGCCACGGCGATATCGTCTCGCCCAACCGGGACCTGGCGGCACTAGGACTGGCCAACCTCGCCTCGGGCCTGTTCCAGGGCATGCCGGTAGGCGCGGGCTTTTCCGCTACGTCGGCCAACGAATCGGCCGGCGCGCAAAGCCGCCGCGCCGGGCTGATTGCCGGCGCCGTGGTATTCGCCGCAGTGTGCACCCTGCTCCCCTGGATCTCGCACACGCCTGAGCCGGTGCTCGCAGCTATCGTGATCCGCGCGGTTGGACACAGCCTCAACCCGGGCAGCCTCAAGCCTTATTTCGACTGGCGGCGCGACCGCGTGGTGGCGGTGACCGCCTTTGCCGGCGTGCTGTTGCTTGGCGTGCTGCATGGGCTGCTGCTGGCGATTGGGGTCAGCCTGGCGATGCTGCTGCAGCGCCTGTCCCGCCCGCAGGTGAGCTGGCTGGGGCGCTGGGCCGATAGTCACGACTTCGTCGACACGGCGCGCCATCCCGAGGCCACCGCGCCCGAGGGACTACTGATCGCGCGCCCGGAAGAGCCGTTGTTCTTCGGCAATATCGACAGCGTGCTGGGCACCGTGCGCCAGGCGCTGGCGCGCGAGCACCCCCGGTACGGCCTGGTGCTAAGCCTGGAAGAATCGTCCGACCTCGACGGCACCGTCCTTGAAGCCTTGGGCGAACTGGCGGTGTTCGCGAAGGCCCACGGCATGCCGCTGCGGCTCGCCCGGGTCAAGGACGAGGTGCGCGACCTGCTGACGCATGCGCGCAACCCCGCCCTGCCAGAGGAAATGTGGCGCGGCTGGAGCGTGGACGACGCGGTGCGTGACGCGCTGGCACAACCGGCATGAAACCGCTTGAACCCACTTGCACCCGCTTGAACCCGCTTGAACACGCAACGCCGGGCCTGCCGGGCGTAATGGCCTGATTAATCCTGGCGCGGCGCGATCAGGTCGACCGCATCCGTGATCAGCGCATCCAGCCCCCAGCCGAGCAACTGCGCTGCCCGTGCAGGATCGTTGACGGTATAGCAGGCCACCTTGAAGCCGGCGGCATGCGCGGCCTGGATGATCTCCGCGCTGAGCTCGCGATGATTGGCATCGAGTGCCACGCAGTCCAGCCGGCGCAGCCGCTCCAGCCAGTCGGCCGGCAGCTTGTCCAGCAGCAGCGCCCGCGGCAGGCCCGGCGCAGCCTTGCGGGCCGCCTCCAGCGATTCCTCCGAGAACGACGACAGCAGCGGCGGCACGTCGCAGCCGGCCCACAATGCCTGCGCGTCGAGCGCCACCGCGGCGCCGGTACGCCATTCCGCACCCGGCACCGGCTTGATCTCGATATTCACCATGAAGCCGTTGGCGCGCGTGTAGCGGGCAATGGCCGCCAGCGTGGGCACCGGCTCGCCGGCATAGGCCGGGCTATGCCAGCTGCCCGCGTCCAGCATGGCGATCTCGCCCAGGGTCAGCGCGTCGGCGCGGCCCTGGCCGCTGGTGGTGCGGTCGAGCGTGGCGTCATGCAGCAGCACCGGCCGCCCGTCGCCCGACAGCTTCACATCGAATTCGAACATGCGATAGCCGAACGACGCGCCATGGCGGAATGCTGCCAGCGTGTTCTCGGGTGCCAGCTTGCCTGCGCCCCGATGGGCGATATGGCGCGGATAAGGCCAGGCGGCTTGGGTCATGTCAGGCCTCGATGCGTTTGCCGGAATCGGTGTCGAAGAAATGCAGGTGCTCGGCCGATGTGGTGATCGGCAGACGGTCGCCGCCGCGCACTGGCATATTGCTGTCCAGCCGCACCACGACCGGCTGCCCGCCCAGCGTGCCGTAGGCGAAGGAATCGGCACCGAGCGCCTCGACCAGCCGCACGTCGATCTCGGCGATGGCTTCGTGCGCCGCGCACGGCTCGATATGCTCGGGACGCAGGCCAAGCAGCGCCCGCTCGGGCAAATGCAGGCCCATCGGCAGGTGGCCGAGGGTGGCGGCTTGCCCTTGCGCGCCCTCCTTCTGCTCCACGCGCATCTGCGCTTCGCCCTGCCCGCCATTGGTCCGCGCGACCGGGACCAGGTTCATCGGCGGCGAGCCGATAAAGCTGGCCACGAAGGTACTGGCCGGACGCGCATAGACTTCCAGCGGCGTGCCGATCTGCTCCACGCGCCCGCCGTTGAGCACCATCATGCGGTCCGCCAGCGTCATGGCCTCGACCTGGTCGTGGGTCACGTACATGCTGGTGGTGCGCAGGCGGCGATGCAGCTCCTTCAACTCTAGGCGCATCTGTACGCGCAGCTTGGCGTCCAGGTTGGACAGCGGCTCGTCGAACAGGAACACGGCAGGCTCGCGCACGATCGCGCGGCCCATGGCCACGCGCTGGCGCTGCCCGCCCGACAACGCGCGCGGCTTGCGCTCCAGCAGCGGCGCCAGTTCGAGTATGCCGGCGGCATGCCGCACACGCTGCTCGATCTCGCTCTTGGCCATGCCGCGAATCTTCAACCCGTAGGCCATATTGTCGTACACGCTCATATGCGGATAGAGCGCGTAGTTCTGGAACACCATGGCGATGTCACGCTCGGCGGGTTCGAGGTTGTTGACGATCTTCTCGCCAATATGTACCTCGCCGCCGCTGATGGCCTCGAGCCCGGCCACCATGCGCAGCAGCGTGGATTTGCCGCAGCCCGACGGGCCCACGATGACGACGAACTCGCCGTCGTTGATTTCCATATCGATGCCGTGCACAACCTTGACGTTGCCGGCGTAGGTCTTCTGTACGTTGCGAAGCGACAGTTTTGCCATTGCTATTCTTTCTCGCTGGGCAAGCGTGGCGGGCGCATCGTCGCGCCCCGCCATGCCCGCTTATTTTTCGGTTTCGACCAGGCCCTTGACGAACCACTTCTGCATCAGCACGACCACGATCGCGGGCGGGACCATGGCCAGCATCACCGTGGCCATCACCAGGTTCCAGTCGGTCGCTGCGTCCCCGGAGCGGGAGATCATCTGCGTCACGCCCACCACAACCGGCGTCATCGACTTCTGCGTGGTGATCAGGAGCGGCCAAAGGTACTGGTTCCAGCCGTAGATGAACTGGATCACGAACAATGCCGCGATGCTGGTCTTGGACAGCGGCAGCACCACGTCCCTGAAGAAGCGCAGCGGCCCGGCGCCGTCGATGCGCGCGGCCTCGGCCAGCTCGTCCGGGATGGTCAGGAAAAACTGGCGGAACAGAAAAGTTGCCGTAGCCGAAGCAATGATCGGGATGGTCAGGCCGAAGTAGCTATCCAGCATGCCGAGGTCCGACACCACCTTGTAGGTTGGCA
This sequence comes from Cupriavidus sp. 8B, assembly GCF_054589115.1. NCBI lineage: Bacteria > Pseudomonadati > Pseudomonadota > Betaproteobacteria > Burkholderiales > Burkholderiaceae > Cupriavidus > Cupriavidus sp. 8B. Next base: position 46,649 of record NZ_BAAILO010000381.1, read on the forward strand.
GGATCCGCACTTCCACCGGCAGCATCAGCGTGATGAAGATCATCCAGAAGAAGGTCTTGCGCAGCGGGAACTTGAAGTACACCACCGCGAAGGCCGAGAGGATGGAGATCGTGATCTTGCCCAGCGCAATGCCGAGCGCCATGATCAGGCTGTTCAGCATCATCGTGGACACCGGCGAGGCGGCATTGCCCACCCCCTGCGCCAGCACCGTGCGATAGTTCTCCAGGAAATGGCTGCCCGGCAGCAGCGTCATCGGCGCCTGCAGCACCTCGTCGGCGGTCAGCGTCGAGGCGACAAACGTCACATAGACGGGGAAAGCCACCACCGCCACGCCCAGCACCAGCATCAGGTGCGAGAGAAAATCAAGAAAGGGTCGTCGTTCTACCATGTTGCCTATCCTTCAGTACTGCACCTTGCGTTCCACGTAGCGGAACTGCACCACTGTGAGAACGATCACGATCCCCATCAGCACAACCGACTGCGCAGCCGAGCCGCCGATGTCGAGCCCGCGGAAGCCATCCTGGTAGACCTTGTAGACCAGCGTATTGGTGGCATTGACGGGGCCGCCGTGGGTCACCGCGTCGATAATGGCAAAGGTATCGAAGAAGGCGTACACCACGTTGATCACCATCAGGAAGAAAGTGGTCGGCGACAGCAACGGGAAGATGATCGACCAGAACCGCCGCCATGGCCCTGCGCCATCGATGGCGGCGGCCTCGATCAGCGACTTCGGAATGCTCTGCAGGCCGGCCAGGAAGAACAGGAAGTTGTAGCTGATCTGCTTCCACGCAGCGATCAACACCACGAGCAACATCGCCTGGTTGCTATTGAGCAGGAAGTTCCAGTCCACCCCGAACGCATGCAGCGCATAGGACACCACGCCCAGCGTCGGGTTGAACAGGAACATCCATAGCACGCCGGCCACGGCAGGAGCCACCGCGTACGGCCAGATCAGCAGCATCTTGTAGCCACTGGCGCCGCGCACCACGCGATCGGCGAAATAGGCCAGCAGCAGCGAGATCGAAAGCCCGACCAGCGTCACCCCGACGGCGAACACCGCCGTCACGCGGAACGCATTCAGGTACTGCGCATCGTTGAACAGATCGTGGAAGTTCTCCAGGCCAACGAACTGGAGATCGATGCCGAAGGCATCCTGCCGCAACACAGACTGGTACAGAGCCTGCCCGGCCGGCCAGAAAAAGAAGATCAGCGTCACCGCCATCTGCGGCAGCACCAGCAGATAGGGCAACCATGAAGATCGGAATACGACCCGTTTTTCCATCACGCATCCAAGCCACCGCTACGAGCGGCGCGTCATCAATCATAGCCAGCGCGGGCCAGGCGCCCGCACAAACCAAAGACGGAGGCACAGCCTCCGCCTTCCTCACACGCAAGAACTTGCGGGGCTCACTCGCGGACCGTCTTCTGGAAGCGCTCGAGCAATTCATTGCCGCGCGCCACCGCCGAATCCAGCGCCTCCTTAGGCTGCTTCTTGCCAGTCCACACCGCTTCGAGCTCCTCGTCGATCACGGTACGGATCTGCGGGAAATTGCCCAGGCGGATGCCTCGCGACTTGTCGGTGGTCTTGACGATCATCTGCTTGACCGCCACGTCGGCACCGGGGTTCTTGTCATAGAAGCCCGACTTCTTGGTCAGCTCGTAGGCCGCCATGGTCACTGGCAGGTAGCCGGTCGACTGGTGCCAGTCGGCCTGCACCTCGGGGCGCGACAGGTAGGTGAAGAACTTCGCCACGCCCTTGTATTCCTCGGCCTTCTTGCCGCCCATCACCCACAGCGAAGCGCCGCCGATGATGGTGTTCTGCGGGGCGCCCGGCACGCCTTGCTCGTAGGGCAGCTGCGCCACGGTGAAATCGAACTTGGCGTTCTTGCGGATATTCGCCAACGCCGCCGAAGACCCGGTCAGCATCGCGCACTGGCCGGCGATGAACTTCGCCTTCGGCTCGTCCTTGCGGCCGCCGTAGACGAAGTAGCCCTTCTGCTGCATGTCGAGCAGGTTGGCGATATGCTTGACGTGCAGCGGCGAATTGAACACCAGGCGCGCGCCCGTGCCACCAAAGCCATTGTTCTCGGTGGCGAACAGGACGTTGTGCCAGGCCGAGAAGCTTTCCAGCTGCACCCACGACTGCCAGTCAGTGGTGTAGCCGCAGGAGACACCGGCAGCCTTGAGCTTGGCGGAGTCGGTCGCCACCTCCTGCCAGGTCACGGGTGGCTTGTTCGGATCGAGCCCCGCTTTCTTGAAAGCATCCTTGTTGTAGTACATCACCGTGGTCGAGCTGTTGAACGGGAACGACAGCATTTCGCCCTTGTTCGACGTGTAGTATCCAGCCACCGCCGGGATGTACATCTTGGCGTCGAACTTCTCGCCGGCGTCCTTCATGACCGCCGCCACCGGCTTGATGGCGCCCTTGGCGCTCATCATGGTGGCCGTGCCCACCTCGAATACCTGCAGGATCGCCGGCGCGTTGCCCGAACGGTAGGCCGCGATGCCCGCCGCCAGCGACTCGTCATACTGGCCTTTGTAGATCGGTACGATCTTGTAGTCGGACTGGCTGCTGTTGAACTGCGTGGCGATCGCGTTCACCTTATCGTTGAGCGCACCTTCCATCGAATGCCACCACTGGATCTCGACGGCGGCATTGGCCGATCCTGCGCCGACCAGCATGGCGAAGGCGGCGAGGGTCAAGGCGGTACGTTTAACGGTCATGAGAAACTCTCCTGTTCTTTGTCGCGGCATGGGAGGATAAAAATCGTCCGACTGTATGCAGTTTTTGTGACAGGCGGATGTTACCCCGCCTTGTTGGATTGGAAAACCGGGCCTTTCCACTAAATTACAATAATATGACAACGATTTATCGTCAGCTTGACAGGGTAAGATCTCGCGCTATGCAAGCCATACAAACCCTTCCCGCCCCGGCGCTGCGCCGGATTCGCGGCGTGCTGACCGATATCGACGGCACCATTACCACCGACGGCAGGCTGCCGGCGGCCACCTATCTGGCGCTCGACCGCCTCAAGGCAGCCGGCCTGCACGTGATCCCGGTCACGGGCCGCTGCATCGCCTGGGCCGAGATCCTGACGCGGTTATGGCCGGTGGACGCCATCATCGGCGAGAACGGTGCCTTCTACTCCCACCTGCGCGCGGGCAAGCTGGTGACCCGTTACCTGGACGATGCCGCCACCCGGGCCGACAACCTGGCGCGCATCCACGCCCTTGGCGAGCACATCTTGCAAGAGGTACCGGGCTGCGCGCTGGCCTCGGACCAGGCCTGGCACGCCGCCGACCTCGCCATCGACCACGCTGAGGACGTCGTGCCCCTGCCGCCCGCCGCGGTCGAGCGCATTGCCGGGCTGATGCGGGAAGCCGGCATGACCGCCACGGTCTCGTCCATCCACGTCAACGGCTGGTTCGGGGATCACGACAAGCTCAGCATGAGCCGTTTGTGCGCTGCGGAGTTGCTGGGCGCGGACCTGGATGCCGAGCGGGAGGAATGGTTGTTCATCGGCGACTCGGCGAACGACGCCAGCATGTTTGCCCATTTCCCGCTGTCGGTCGGCGTGGCCAATATCCGCGACATCCTGCCGCAGTTGCCCGCCAAGCCGGCCTATATCACCGAGGCGGCCTGCGGCGAGGGCTTTGCGGAAATGGCTGAGCTGCTGCTGGCCGCGCGCGGCTGACCGGCCACAGGCACGCCGTCAATAAAAAAACAGCCGGGCTTGCCCGGCTGTTTTTTTGTGCGCTGCAACTACGGCAATGACCCGATTCAATCGAAGCCCAGCTCCTGCAGCTTGCGGGTGATGGTATTGCGGCCGATGCCCAGGCGCGTGGCTGCCTCGACGCGGCGCCCGCGGGTGACGCCCAGCGCAGCCTCCAGTACCGCCTTCTCGAAACGCCGCGTAAGCGCGTCCATGACTTCCGGCTGGCCGGACTCCAGCATGGCGCGGGCTTCCCCCGCCAGCAGGTGTTCCCAGCCGGCCAGCGCGCTGGCCGCGGCCGAGCGGCCGGCGTAAGCCAGCGCGGTGTCCGGCTCCCCACCCAGGGTGGAAGGCGCGGCGCCGTAATCGACAGCGTCATGGCCGTCGGCATCGTCCGCCCTGCCCTCTGCCCGGAACTCCGCCTGGCGCGCCGCACCGGCACCGCCGCCCTGCGGCGTGCCGGTGCCGATCATCTCAACCGGCATGTCCTTGACCTCGATGGTCTGCGCGGGCGCCATCACGGTCAGCCAGTTGCACAGGTTCTCCAACTGGCGCACGTTGCCGGGGAACGGCAACGTGCTGACATAGGCCAGGGCCTCGTCCGACATGCGCTTGGGTTCCACGCCCAGTTCCTTGGCACTCTTCTGCAGGAAATGACGCGCCAGCAGCGTGATGTCTTCCGGCCGTTCGCGCAGCGGCGGCAGGCGCAGGCGGATCACGTTGAGGCGGTGGAACAAGTCCTCGCGGAACAGCCCTTCCTTGACGCGCGTTTCCAGGTTCTGGTGGGTGGCGGCAATCACGCGCACATTGGCGCGCAGCGGATTGTGGCCGCCCACGCGGTAGAAGTTGCCATCCGACAGCACGCGCAGCAAGCGCGTTTGCAGGTCGAACGGCATGTCGCCGATTTCGTCAAGGAACAGCGTGCCGCCCTCGGCCTGCTCGAAGCGGCCGCGGCGCATGGTCTGCGCGCCGGTAAAGGCGCCGCGCTCATGGCCGAACAGCTCCGACTCCAGCAAGTCCTTCGGAATAGCCGCGGTATTGAGGGCGATAAAGGGCCCGTTGGCGCGCGGGCTGTGCTTGTGCAGCGCCTGTGCCACCAGCTCCTTGCCGGTACCGGACTCGCCGGTGATCAGCACCGTCACGTTCGATTGCGACAGGCGGCCGATGGCGCGGAACACGTCCTGCATGGCCGGCGCCTGGCCGAGGATTTCGGGCGCGTCGACCAGGCGGTCTTCGAGCTCCTCCTCGCGCAGGCTTTCCTGCAGCGCACGGCGGATCAGCTCGACCGCCTTATCCACGTCGAACGGCTTGGCCAGGTACTCGAAGGCGCCGCCCTGGAAGGCCGCTACCGCGCTATCCAGGTCGGAGTACGCCGTCATCACGATGACAGGCAGCCCCGGGTGGCGCGCCTTGAGCGCTTGCAGCAGGTCCAGGCCCGAGCCACCCGGCATGCGGATATCGGAGATCAGGACTTGCGGTTCGTCGTCTTCCAGCGCGGCCAGTACGTCGCGCACGTTGGTAAAGCTGCGTGAGAGCAGGCTTTCGCGGGCGAGTGCCTTCTCAAGAACCCAGCGGATTGATTGATCGTCGTCGACTATCCAGATCGGCTTCATGTGCGTCGCTTGTCTGCTCGGTGTCATTTGGTCTTCCGTGAACCTGGCCGCACACCGCCGGCAAGCCGGTCGGCAGCAATCATTGGGGCAGTTCCAATTGCTGTCGCCGATGCGATCAATGCAGGGGCAGCAGGATACGGAAGTCGGTACAGCCAGGCCGGCTCTCGCATTCGATCAAGCCCTCGTGCTGCTGCACGAAGGTTTGAGCGAGTGTGAGACCGAGGCCGCTACCGCCGTCCCTGCCCGACACCAGCGGGTAGAAGATGCGTTCGCGAATATCCTCGGGGATGCCCGGACCGTTATCAATGACATGCAAGTCCAATGCCAGCTTGAATAATCGCTTCGCAATGGTTACCTGGCGGGCCACCCGGGTACGCAGGATGATCTGCGCATCGCCCCGCGCCACGCGCTCCGAGAGTGCCTGGGCGGCGTTGTGGACGATGTTGAGCACGGCCTGGATCAACTGCTCCATGTCGCCGCGCAGGTCGGGCAGGCTCGCGTCGTAGTCGCGCACGATATCCAGCCCGGAGGGGAATTCGGCCAGCACCACCGAGCGCACGCGCTCCAGCACCTCGTGGATATTGAGGTCGGACACGATGTGCGGATGGCGATGCGGCTCCAGCAGGCGGTCCACCAGCGTTTGCAGGCGGTCCGACTCCTTGATGATGACCTGGGTGTACTCCCGCAGCGAACGGTCTGGCAACTCGAACTCAAGCAATTGCGCCGCGCCGCGGATGCCGCCCAGCGGATTCTTGATCTCATGCGCAAGATTGCGGATGAGCTCCTTGTTGGCCGAGGTCAGGTCTAGGATGCGCTCCTCGCGCTCGCTGCGGACCTTTTGCTCGTTGGGCAGCACCTCCACCAGCACCGTGTCGGCCGTGGCATCCAGCGCGCCGATCACCACGTGCGCGTGCATCGGCTCCTGCAGGGGCGGGTGCAGCACCACATCCTGCCGGCGCGCATCGAACTGCCGCGAAATCACGGTCTCGATCATGTTGCCGAGTTCATCCGAGGCGCCGAACAGGTCCGCCAGCGACAGCTCCACCATGGCCTTGCGCGACACCGCGAAGCTGGCCTCGGCGGCGGGATTGGCGTAGACGATGCGCAGGCCGGGCTGGCGCACCAGCAGCACGGGGTTGGCGACCACGTCCAGCCCCTGGTGGTAGGACACATCGCCCAATGGCAGCACCACGGCTCCATCCTCGGCCGGCGTGCCAGCCCCGGCCGAAGCTACCTTGCGCGAGACGCTGCGAATCAGGCGACGCATAGTGCTAGTCCTTCAAATTGGAGAGTTCGCGCCGCAGCGAAGCGGCATTGGCCTCGCCACGCGCGATGTCGTCGCGCAGCGTAGCGGTGCGGTCGAGGTACTTCTGGTAGTTACGTTCATTGCCCTGGCGCTCGGGCTGGCCGTTGTTGAACTCGGCGCGCAGCGCGGCCAGCTTGGCCTCCTCGCTTTGCAGCTCCTGCTCAAGCACGGCGCGGCGCTCGCCATCGCGGCTTTTCTGGGTCGCGCTGTCCACGCGCGGAAACGCGGTGGGCGCGACCGCGGGCGCGCCACCCTTGCCTGCCGACGGGGCGCTCACGCGCCCGCCCGGCACCGTCGTGACTTCCGGCAGGCTGAGCCGCTTGCAGCCCTTGCCCCCGTTGCCGTTGCGGTATTCAGGCACGCCGTTGGGGCCAGCGCAGACAAAGATATCCGACTGCGCCGGGGCCGGCCGGCTCCAGCACAGCAGCACAAGCGCCAGCATGGCGCAGGCGGCCGCCGATACGTGCATGGTGGCACCGAACCGGTGCATTGGTCCAAGCGAGGAAAGCGGGAATTCGAGCGCGTCCATTGACATCAGCAGGGATGGTGGGAAAGGAGCCCCATTCTAGCGATCAAACCAGCGATCAAAACAAAAAGGGACAGCCGAAGCCGCCCCTTCCTGGTGCAACTGTTGCCCGGTCACAACCTGGCAACGCCTCGCCTTACAGCGAGTAGTACATGTCGAACTCGATCGGGTGCGTGGTCATGCGGAAGCGGGTGACTTCTTCCATCTTCAGCTCGATGTAGGCATCGATCATGGAGTTGGAGAAGACGCCGCCGCGCGTCAGGAACTCGCGGTCGTTGTCCAGGTATTCCAGGGCCTGGTCGAGGCTGGAGCACACGGTCGGGATCTTTGCATCCTCTTCCGGCGGCAGGTCGTACAGGTTCTTGTCGGCAGCTTCGCCCGGGTGGATCTTGTTCTGCACGCCGTCCAGGCCAGCCATCAGCAGCGCCGAGAAGCCCAGGTACGGGTTCATCAGCGGATCCGGGAAGCGGGTCTCAATGCGGCGGCCCTTCGGGTTGGCAACGTACGGAATACGGATCGAAGCCGAACGGTTGCGAGCCGAGTAGGCCAGCTTGACCGGCGCTTCGAAGCCCGGCACCAGACGCTTGTACGAGTTCGTGCCCGGGTTGGTCAGGGCATTCAGCGCGCGAGCATGCTTGATGATGCCGCCGATGTAGTACAGCGCGAATTCCGACAGGCCAGCGTAGCCGTTGCCTGCGAACAGGTTCTGGCCATCCTTCCATACGGACTGGTGCACGTGCATGCCCGAACCGTTGTCGCCAACGACCGGCTTCGGCATGAAGGTGGCGGTCTTGCCGTAGGTGTGGGCAACGTTCTGGATCACGTACTTTTGCAGTTGCGTCCAGTCGGCGCGCTGCACCAGCGTGCTGAACTTGGTGCCGATTTCGTTCTGGCCCTGGCCGGCCACTTCGTGGTGGTGGACTTCCACGGGGATGCCCAGCGATTCCAGGATCAGGCACATTTCCGAACGGATGTCCTGGAACGTGTCGATCGGGGCGACGGGGAAGTAGCCGCCCTTCTTGCCCGGACGGTGGCCGCTGTTGCCGTGCTCGAATTCCTTGCCCGACGACCACGGTGCTTCTTCCGACTGGATCTTGACGGAGCAACCCTGCATGTCAATGTTCCAGGTCACACCGTCGAAGATGAAGAACTCGGGTTCCGGGCCAAAGAAGGCGGTGTCGCCCAGGCCGGTGCTCTTCAGGTAAGCCTCGGCGCGCTTGGCGATGGAACGCGGGTCGCGGTCGTAGCCCTTGCCATCCGACGGCTCAACCACGTCGCAGGTCAGGATCAGGGTCGGTTCTTCGTAAAACGGATCGACGTTAGCGGTATTCGGATCCGGCATCAGCAGCATGTCCGAAGCCTCGATACCCTTCCAGCCGGCGATCGACGAGCCGTCGAAAGCGTGGCCGCTTTCAAACTTGTCTTCATCGAAGTGCGACACGGGTACCGACACGTGCTGCTCTTTGCCTTTGGTATCGGTGAAACGGAAATCGACGAACTTGACGTCGTTTTCCTTCACAAGCTTCATCACATCTGCAACGCTGTGGGCCATGCCTATCTCCTGGAAATTCGGCTGAATCTAGAAAAGCCATTCTTGCGTCGATCTCTGCGGTGCAACGCCTCAAAGGCATTTGCGACAACACAAAGATCGGCCACGAAAGGGACGAGGAATGTTAGCAGAAAGCATGCCAAGGCAACCCCCTAGTTACCCCTGCGTTCCCGAAAAAAGTGCAGCCATGCGGCGCGATACGGGGGGCCAGGCGCGTTTCGGGTGCCGCATATGGCATACGCATAAATCCGTTCGGCTTGCGCCTCATTCCGGGGACGCCGGCTGCCCTCCCCGCTCACCGGGAAAATCACCAAAATCGTGCATTGGTGCGTCCTATTGCACTATTTTTGTGCTAACGCACCAGATTAGAACATTTTGGCGAGGACCGAGCGGCATTGCCTGCTTGCGGTGCAGGATTTTGCTCTCAGCATGCCCGCGGCGCGGCCAGGCCGGCGCATCCGATGCCGTTCGCTGCCTGCCGCTCGCTGCCAAACGCGCCGGCGAGCACGCCCGGCGCGCTAGAATATCTCTAGCAGGCTCTGCCAGATGCCATTTCACCCACCGATTTTGTCACCCAGATGACCACCCGAGACGATCTACTCCAAGCGGCGCGCGAGCGCCAGCAGCAAAACCAACTGCCGTACTTCGGCGCCCTCTCCCCGCAGGAAGCCTTTGCCCTGCTGCTGGGCGACCCGGCCGCCGTGATGGTGGACGTGCGCACGCAGGCCGAACTCGACTGGATCGGCGGGCCAGACCTGCCGGAAGCGCAATCGGCGCATGTGGAATGGAGCAGCTATCCGGGCGGCGCGCAAAATGCCGCTTTTATCGCGCAGCTCAAGGCGCGCGTACCCGCCGATGTGCCCGTGCTGTTCCTGTGCCGCAGTGCGGCGCGCTCCAAGCATGCTGCCCGCGTTGCCACGGAAGCCGGCTATCAGTTCGCAATGGACGTGCTGGAAGGCTTCGAAGGCGCTCGCGATGAGCAGCACCACCGCAAGACGGTGGAAGGCTGGTGCTTCCGCGGCCTGCCCTGGCACGGCGCCTGAACCTCGGGAACGTGAAAATCAAAACGGGACAGCCATGCTGTCCCGTTTTTCATTGCGCCGGCCACATCGGGCCCGCTCCCCCGGCTCAGTCCCCTGCCGGATCTCCCGGGCGCCGCGCCGCAACCTCCACCAGCTCGAAGCCCATCGCCTGCACGCCTTCGCGCAGCATGGCATAGGCCGGCTCGACCTGGTCGGCCAGGCCCTTCACGCCCAGGTCGATGTGGCGACGCGCATAGAGCTCGCCGCGCTTGGCGTCACCCACCGACGGCAGGCTGAACACGCGGATGCCTTCGAAGACGGCCTCGACCCGCTCCATCAACGGCGTCAGCGTGGATTCCGGCGCCTCGAACACCAGGAACGACCGTTCCACCTGCACCGCCTGATGAAACAGGTCGGGATAGTAGGTATCCAGCACCCACTCCATCATGGGCCATGCCATGACCGGGAAGCCCGGCATGAAATGATGGTCGGCCACGGAAAAGCCCGGTATGCGGTTGTAGCTGTTCGGGATGATGCGCGCCCCGGCGGGGAATTCGCCCATCTTGAAGCGATGCTGGTTTTCCGGCAGGTTCAGGTCGGCCTTGGCCGGATCGCCCGCCGCGGTCTCCGCGATCCGCAAGGCGATCTGTTCGCGGGCATCCGGATGCAGCTCCAGCGGCACGCCGAGCGCGGCCGCGGCGCACTGCCGGGTGTGGTCATCGGGCGTGGCGCCGATGCCGCCGGTGCAGAACACCACATCGTTGCCCGCGAACGTGCGGCGCAGCGTGGCGGTGATGCGCGCGCGCTCATCGCCCACGTACTCCGCCCAGTCCAGCGCCAGCCCGCGCGCCGCCAGCAGCTCGATGGCACGGCGCATATGCTTGTCTTCGCGCCGCCCCGACAGAATCTCGTCACCAATGACGATCAGGCCGAAACCCATGATGCCCTCGCTTCAGGATTGTTCAATGCGCCGCACGTCGGACGGCGCCAGATCGATAACGTCCACCACCGGCGCCGCCGCGGCTGCCGCGGCAGCGCGTTCGGCGCGCAATTGCTCCAGCGCGCGCAGGCAGAAATGGCCGAACCACAGCGCCGAGAAAATAAAGATCAGCACGTACAGCCACAGCGTGCCGGCTAGCACGAACGGGAACAGGAAAATCAGCGCCGCCGAAGCCACCCAGATCAGCGTCGGCGCCGATCCCAGCAGGCCCACCGCCACCCCGATGGAGAGCAAGGCCATGCGATGGCGCTTCATCAGCGTCTTGCGCTCCTCCGGCGTGGCATGCTGCGCCAGCGCGTCGTAGGTCATCACGCGATAGGTCAGCCAGCCCCACAGCAAGGGCGGGATCAAGGCAAAGAAAGGCGGGATCAGCCACAGCGGCAACGTCACCAGCGCCAGCAGCAGGAACACCATGGTGCTGCCCAGCGCCTGGAACACGCTGCCCACCATGCTGCCACCCTTGGCCTTGACCAGGTCCGGATAGCTGCGCTCCAGGTGCCGCACCGCGGCCGGCACCGAGAACAAGCTGATGAACACCAGCATGGAGGCGATCACCAGCGGGATCATCAGCGCGATCACGAACAGCGGCGCCACCACCGTGCGCAGGGACTGCAGGCCGAACCAGTCGAGCGCGCCATAGATCCAGCTGGTCAGCACCGACGTTTCGAGCACGCCGCGCGCCGCCGCCATGATCGGCTCCCATCCCCACAGCAGCAAGCCACCCCACAGCCCGGTAGCGAGCAGGAAAGGAAGGACGGTAAGCATCAGCATGCGCGGATGCAACTGGCTGATCAGGGCACGGCCTAGTGCGCGAAAAATGTCGTTCATGCAGTAAGTTTGGCTTCCACGAAAGCGGGGACGGATAGACTAGCACACGTCACCCGCCGTGGCGGGGGATGCATTCGAGGGAGCGATGACAGGCCTGGCGCCGGCGACCGGCAGCAGGGCCGCCTCAGCCGAGCCGCAGCAAGCGCTTGATCCCGTACCACTGCTGGGACAGGAAGCCGGCGCCATAATCGCGCCCCTTGCCTGCCGGCGGCGGCATCTGGTCGCGCACGCCGGTGGGGGAATAGACGTCGGTGAACACGGCGGTGCGAAACAGCATGTCCCACCAGGGGAAGATCACGCCGTAGTTGCACCCGCCCAGCTTGGCCGGCCGGCCGATCGCCTCGTGCCCGAGCCCCACCGCATGGTGCGTGCGGTGAAAGCGCGGCGAGACCAGCAGCCGCTCGCCCAAGGCGCCGAAGTGCAGGCGCAGGTTGGCATGCTGCAGGCTCTGCAGCAACTGCGACAGCGCCACCAGCAGCACGTACTGGGAAGGCTCCACGCCCACCGCCAGCGCCGCCACCGCGAACACCACGTCGCGCAGCATGTCATCGAGCAGGTGGTTGCGGTTGTCGCTCCACAGCGTCATCTGGCGCTGGCTGTGATGCAGCGAATGCAGGCTCCACCACCAGCGGTAGGTATGCGAGAGCCGGTGGTACCAGTAATCGAGCAGGTCGAACAGCAACAGGTAGATAAAGAAGCTGACCAGCGGGATCGACGTCACAGCCGGCCACCAGTCTTCCACATTGACCCGCTGCCAGCCGAGCAGGCGCAGATGCCCTTCCAGCCCATCCATCAGCGGACCGAGCAGGAAGAACATGGCAAGCCGGAACAGGCCGAGGCGATGCACGACGGTGTAGAGGATGTCGGTGCGAATGGCGGCGCGGTCGGTCACGGCCTCGACCGGGCGCAGCTTTTCCAGCGGCCCGAGAATCAGTACCATCACCACGATCTGCACCAGCCCGACCAGCAGCCATTCGGTACCCGTGAAGGCGTCCTCGGCATAGCCGCCCAGGCCAAGCTGGTAGACCACAGGCAGGATCACGTCCTGGAACAGCGTGGCTTCGATCTGGCCGATCCAGCCGTTGAGCAGGTCGAGCATCAGCGGCTCCCGGCTACGGTGGCTGACTGGCTGCGCAGCCAGTCACGATAGGCAGGATGCTCGCGCAACGTGGCAAAGCAGAAGCCCTTGTGCTCCAGGCCGCTGATCAGCGGCTCCAGCACGCCGGGCGCCCAGGGATCCTTGCGCGACCAGATGCCGAGGTGGGCCATGGCGATGTCGCCATCGCGCAGGTCGCGCAATGCGCGGTCCAGCAGCGCCTTGTTCGAGAACCGCTCGGAGGATAGCTCGTCGCCCAGGAAGCCGGCCGGCGCCCAGGCCACGTGCTTGAATCCGCACTGCTCGGCCCATTGCAGCGTCTGCGGCGCGGTATGGCCTCCCGGCGCCCGCCACAGCGGCGACATGGTTGCGCCGCTGAGGCTCTTCAGTGCCTGCGCGCTGCGGCTCAGCTCGCTGCAAAAGCTTTGCTGGTCCATGACTACGTCCTGGCCCGCATGCGCGCCGAACTGCGGCCGCATGGTGACCTTGCCGTCGCGCACGCCGCGCAGGTAGACGTGGTCGAACGTATGGCTGCCAAAGACATGGCCGTCGGCAGCCAGCGTCTTCCAGTACGCAGCCCAGCCTGGATCGAGCGAGCTGTCCTTGTTGATGGTGGGTTCGTTGGCGAGGAAGAACGTCGCCTTGATATGGTGCCGGCGCAGCGTGTCGGCGATCAGCGCCGCCTGGCTCATGCTGCCGGTATCGAAGGTCAGGTAGAGCGTGCCGGCGCGGCAGGCCTGGGGCGCGGCGGCGGGCAACGGGCCCGCCGAACTGGCCGGCCCGGCGGCTAGCGCCAGTCCGGTGGCTGCAAGCCCGGCAGCCACCGCGCGGACCAAAGCGCGGGGCAACCGGGACTGCGAATGCTTGCTCATGATGCCTGTCCTGATTTCCTGTGACTGCATTGGAGTGGCGGCGGCCCTACTAGTTCGATGCCGCGCCCGCCACAGTGTTCCCGGCCGCGCGGCCGGGCGCCCCCGCTCAATAAAGCGGTGCGCGGGTACGGAAATAAATGCCGTGCGGCGAGCGGCCCACACGGATGGTCTTGACCAGCTTGCGGCTGGCCACGTCGATCAGGCCCACCGCACGCGCCCAGCGGAAGCTCACCCACAAGGTCTTGCCGTCGGCGGTCAGCTCCATGTCGTCCGGGCCGGCCGGCAGGCCGGTGATGTCGCCGACCTTGGTCAGGGTCTGCTGGTCGACGATGCTGATGGTGCCGGAGACCCGGTTGGACAGGAACAGGTGGCGCTTGTCGCCCACCGCGCGGAAATTGTGCGCGCCCTTGCCGGTCTGGATCTGCTTGACCACGGTGCGGGTGTGCCAGTCGATCACGGCCACGTAGTCGGCGCCGGTCATGCCCACCAGCAGGTATTTCTGGTCCGGCGTAACCCACACGCCCGCCGGCGCCGAGCCGGCATTCATGCGCCACATCACGGTCTGCGTGGGCAGGTCGATGGCGACCACCTCGTTGGAATCCTGCAGCGTGACGAAGGCAACGCGGCTGTCGGCGGTAAAGGCGATATGGCTCGGCGTCTTGGCCAGCGGCAGTTGCTTGGCGATCTTGAGCGCCTTGCCGTCCCAACGATACACGTCAACGCGATCAAGGCGGTTGCCCGTGGTCAGGAACCACTTCTGGTCGGGCGAGAAGCCGATCTGGTAGGGATCGTCGATATTGGGCACGCGCTGCTGGACCTTGCCGGTAACCGGGTCGAGGAACACGAGGTCATTGCCGACCGCATTGGCGACGATCAGCGATTTGTCGTCGGGGGTGGCGATCAGGTGGTGCGGCTCCTTCCCGACCGGGAACGTCTCCAGCACCTTCTGGGTGTCCTTATCGATCAAGGTGACGGTAGCATCACCCGAATTGAGCACCACCACCACTTCCGCCAACGCCGGCGCCGCTACCATCCCCAAGGCCAGGGTGCCGATGGCGGCAAACCCGGAAACTACACGACGCAATGCAAGCATAAGACCGTTAAACAATGACTTAATCGAGCATTCTAACGTTTCCGGACTGCGATCCGATGACGTAGCGCAACAAACTAACATTTGGTCACAATCTCCGCGCGGGCTAGCGCTCGCGCGAAAGCCGGGCAACCCTGACCTCAGCGCTGCATCGCCTCCCACACCTTCTGCAGCCGCTTGACCGACATCGGCACCGGCGTGCGCAACTCCTGCGCGAACAGCGCCACCCGAAGCTCCTCCAGCATCCAGCGGAACTCGTCCAGGCGCGCGTCTTCCACGCCCCGGCCCTGCTGCCGCAACTGCGTTTGCGCGCGCTGCCATTGCTGCAGCAGTGGCGTGATTTCCTGCAGCCGCTGGGTGTCGCGCGCCGGATCGCCCTTGATCTTGTCGATGCGCATGGCGATGCCCTTCAGGTAGCGCGGGAAATGCACCAGCTGCAGGTAAGGCGTATCGGCCACGAAATGCTTGCCCATCAGCTGCGTCAGCTGCGCCTGCATATCGGCGTGCGCCGCGGCGAACGGCTTGGCCTGGATCAGCTTGCGCGGCAGCGTCGCATACTCGGCGAGCACCGCTCCCACCAGCCGGGCGATCTCCTGCGCCAGCAAGCTCAGGCGCGAGCGCCCTTCTTCCTTGCGGGCGGCAAACTCAGCCTCGTTGCGCGGCAGCGGCGCCTGCAGGCAGGCCCGCTCCAGCGCCAGCATCACGATCTGGTCGCGCAACATCTCCTGCGTGCCCAGCGTCATGTACTGCATCGCCATCTGCTGCATGCCTGGAATGTTCTTCTCCAGGAACTTCACCTGCTCGCGCAACTGCAACGCAAACAGGCGGCGCAGCCCGGCTTGATGGATGCGCGCGGCTTCCTGCGGATCGTCGAACACCTCCACGTCGCAATGCGTGGCGTGGTCGACCAGCGCCGGATAGCCGTACAGCGTCTGGTTGCCCTTACGGACCTCCAGCAGCTCAGGCAGTTCGCCGAAGGACCAGCTGGTCAGGTTTTCGTATTGCCCCGCCTCGGCCGCAGGCACGTCGCGCGCGGCGATGCTCTGGAACGACTGCTGCGCCTGCCCGCCAAATTCGGCGCGCAACTGCGCCAGGTTGCGGCCCATGTCCAGTTGCCGGCCATGCTCGTCCACCACCTTGAAGTTCATGGCGTGGTGGGCGGGCAAGGTTTCCAGCTTGAAGTCGGCGCGCTTGACCATGGTGCCGGTCTGCTCGCGGATGTCGGCGATCAGCACATCCAGCAACTCGCCCTCGCCAAAGGCATTGCGATCGACGAAGCCCGCCGCGTAGTCCGGCAGCGGCACGCAATGGCGCCGCAGCTTCTGTGGCAGCGACTTGAGCAGCAGGTGCACCTTCTCCTTGACCATGCCGGGCACCAGCCAGTCGGCTCGCTCCGGGCGCACCTGGTTGAGCGCGTACAGCGGCACCGTCAGCGTCACGCCATCGCGATGGCTGCCGGGCTCGAAGTGGTACGTCAGCGACATATCCACGCCCGCCACCGGCATCAGCTTGGGAAACAGGTCGGTGGTGATGCCGGCCGCTTCGTGCCGCATCAGCTCTTCGCGGTTCAGGTAGAGCAGCTTGCGGTCGCGCGCGCTCTCGGCCTGGTACCACTGCTCGAAGGTAGTCTGCTGGTGAATCTCGGCGGGGACCAGGCGATCGTAGAACGCGAAGATCAGCTCATCGTCGACCAGCACGTCCTGGCGGCGCGCCTTGTGCTCCAGGTTTTCGATCTCGCGCGTCAGGCGCTGGTTGTGGGCGAAGAAGGGCAGCTTGGTATCGAACTCGCCCTCCACCAGCCCACGGCGGATAAACAGCTCGCGCGCCTGCGCCGGGTTCATCGGCCCGTAGTGCACGCGCCGGTGCTGGTAGACCACCAGCCCATACAGCGTGGCGCGCTCCATCGCCATCACCTGGCCGGACTTCTTCTCCCAGTGCGGATCGCTCCAGCTAACGCGCAGCAGATGCCGGCCAACCTGCTCCAGCCACTCGGGCTCGATCTTGGCCAGCGTGCGCGCGAACAGCCGGCTGGTCTCGATCAGTTCGGCGCCGATGATCCAGCGGCCGACCTTGCGCGCGATCAGCGAGCCGGGCCACAGGTGGAACTTGATGCCGCGCGCGCCCAGGTACTCGCGCCCGCGGCCGTCGGCGTCTTCAATCTTGCAACCTACGTTGCCGAGCAAACCCGTGAGCAGCGCCTTGTGCACCTGCTCATAGGTGGGCTCGCTCTCGTTGAGCTTCCAGCCCTGCTCGGTCACGGTGGTCAGCAGCTGCGAATGCACGTCGCGCCATTCGCGCAGGCGCACATGCGAGAGGAAACTGGCGCGGCACTGGTCCTGCAGCTGGCGGTTGGTCTTCTTGTGGGCCACCGCGTCCTCGAACCACTTCCACATCTTGACCCAGCCCAGGAACTCGGAGCGCTCGTCCATGAACTTGCGGTGGGCCTGGTCGGCGGCTTCCTGCGCCTCCTGCGGACGGTCGCGCGGATCCTGCACCGACAACGCGCTGGCGATGATCAGCACCTCGCGCAGGCAATGGTGCTCGCGTGCGGCGAGCGTCATGCGGGCCACGCGCGGGTCCAGCGGCAGGCGGGCCAGCTGGCGGCCGACCTGGGTCAGCGCGTTGGCGTCGTCGCCCACGCTTTCCACCGCGCCCAGCTCCTGCAGCAACTGGTAGCCGTCGGCAATGGCGCGGCCCAGCGGCGGCTCGATAAAGGGGAACTCCTCGATCGCGGTCAGCTTGAGCGCCTTCATGCGCAAGATCACCGCAGCCAGCGATGAACGCAGGATCTCCGGATCGGTAAAGCGCGCGCGGCCGATGAAATCGGCTTCCTCGTACAGCCGGATGCACACGCCGTCGGCCACCCGGCCGCAACGCCCTGCGCGCTGGTTGGCGGCGGCCTGCGAGATCGCCTCGATCTGCAGTTGCTCGACCTTGTTGCGGTAGGAATAGCGCTTGACCCGCGCCATCCCGGTATCCACCACATAGCGGATGCCGGGCACGGTCAGCGAGGTTTCGGCCACGTTGGTGGCCAGCACGATGCGCCGCGCGTTGGACGGCCGGAACACGCGTTCCTGCTCCTGCACCGACAAGCGCGCGAACAGCGGCAGGATCTCGGTATGCGGCGGATGGTGCTTGCGCAGCGCCTCGGCGGCCTCGCGGATCTCGCGCTCGCCGGGCAGGAACACCAGCACATCGCCTAGGCCGAGCCGGCACAACTCGTCCACGGCCTCGACGATGCCGTCGAACAGGTCGCGATCCTTCGATTGCGCGGACTTGGGCGCGCCCTCGCCCGGCGCCGGCTTGTCCTTCTCGATCGGCCGGTAACGGATCTCCACCGGATACAGGCGCCCGCTGACCTCGATCACCGGCGCGGGCTTGCCGCCCTGCGCAAAGTGCTCGGCGAAGCGGTTGGCGTCGATGGTGGCCGACGTGATGACCAGCTTTAGGTCCGGCCGCTTGGGCAGGATCTCCTTCAGGTAGCCGATCAGGAAATCGATATTGAGGCTGCGTTCGTGCGCCTCGTCGATGATGATGGTGTCGTAGGCGCGCAGCAGCGGATCGTTCTGCGTCTCGGCCAGCAAGATGCCGTCGGTCATCAGCTTGACCGACGCGCCCGCCGACATGGTGTCGTTGAAACGCACCTGGTAGCCCACGTGCTCGCCGAGCGGCGTGCCGATCTCCTGCGCGATGCGCTTGGCCGTGGAGGTGGCGGCAATCCGGCGCGGCTGCGTGTGGCCGATCAGGCCGCCGCTGCCGTCCGCGCCCGGGCCGCGCCCGATCGACAGGCAGATCTTGGGCAGTTGGGTGGTTTTGCCGGAACCGGTCTCGCCGGAGACGATCACCACCTGATTGTTCAGCAGCGCCTGCGCGATCTCCTCGCGGCGGCCGGATACCGGCAGCGCCTCGGGGAAGGTGATGGGCGGGAGCGGGTTGGCCTGGCGCACTGGGCGCCTCGCCTCGCGGGGCGGGCGTTCGGTGCGTTCGGTCCGATCCAGGTGCTCCGGGCGCGGCGGCCGGGGCGTGCCATCCGCCGGCTGCGGCCTGGCCTGCCGGGCCTGGCCCGGCTGACCGGGCTGGCGTTCGGCCGGCGGGCCGGAGCGACCTGCTGCACCGCTTGCCCCCTGAGGCGGGCGGCGCCCGTCCTGCCGTCCTGGCGGGCGTTGATCCTGGCGGTCTTGCTGGCGGTCTTGCTGGCGGCCTTGCTGGCGGCCTTGCTGGCGGCCGTCCGGGCGCTGGCCGGCCGCCGGCGCAGCGGCCAGGGCATGTGCGCGCGCCGGCCTGGCGACGGGCTGGACAGCGGGCTGGGCTGGCGAGGGGGCGGCCTTGGGCGCGGGGCGGCCGGCATCGGTTTTCCGATCCGGCGACAAAGGTTTGGCGGGGCGTTGTGCTGACATTGGCCGGGATTATAATCCGCGGCATGAATGCAAGAACCGACACGCCAGCCGACGCGCCCGCGCCCTCCGAATTGGACGAGCCCCTGCCCGTCACCGACCCTTGCGCGCTCCCCGCGCCTGCCACCAGCGCCGACCCCGTCGAGCGCGGCGCCCCCGACCACCAGCAGTTCGTCGACTGGCTGCGCGCGGTCGCGCCCTATATCCACGCCTTCCGCGGCAAGACCTTCGTGATCGCCTTCGGCGGTGAGCTGGTCAAGGCCAACATCCTCAACGCCCTGGTCAATGACGTGGCCCTGCTGCACGCCATGGGCATGCAGATCGTGCTGGTGCACGGCTCGCGCCCGCAGGTGGAGGAGCAACTGGCGCTGCGCCATGTCGAGTCGCAATTCGCCGACGGCGTGCGCGTGACCGACAACGCGGCGCTGGAGTGCGCCAAGGAAGCCGCCGGCGAACTGCGCCTGGATATCGAGGCCGCCTTCAGCCAGGGCCTGCCCAACACGCCCATGGCGGGCGCGCAGCTGTCGGTGATCTCCGGCAACTTCGTCACCGCCCGCCCGCTCGGGATTGTCGACGGCGTGGATTACCAGCACACCGGGCTGGTGCGCAAGATCGACGGCGAGTCGGTTCGTATGTCGCTGTCGCACGGCAAGATCGTGCTGCTCTCGCCGCTTGGTTTCTCGCCCACCGGCCAGGCCTTCAACCTGTCGATGGAAGACGTGGCCAGCGCCACCGCCATCGCGCTGAAGGCCGACAAGCTGGTATTCATCACCGAGGTCCCCGGCGTGCAGGACCCGGTCGGCAAGCTGATGCCGGAAATGTCGCTGCGCACCGCCATCGAGCGGCTGCAGAACAACCACCTGCCGCCCGACGTCTCCTATTACCTGGAACACCTGGTCAAGGCGCTCAAGGGCGGCGTGCCGCGCGCCCACCTGATCCCCTTCCACCTGGACGGCTCGGTGCTGCTGGAACTGTTCCTGCACGACGGCGTCGGCACCATGATCTCCGACACCGACCTGGAAAGCCTGCGCGAAGCCACGCTGGACGACGTCGGCGGCATCCTGCAGTTGATCGCCCCGCTGGAGCAGGACGGCACGCTGGTGCCACGTGGACGCCACCTGATCGAGCGCGACATCGCCAACTTCTCGGTGATCGAGCACGATGGCGTGCTGTTCGGCTGCGCCGCGCTCTACCCCTACCCGCGCGAAGGCATGGCCGAGATGGCCTGCCTGACGGTGTCGTCCGAAGCGCAGGGCACCGGCGACGGCGAGCGCCTGCTCAAGCGTATCGAGCGCCGCGCCCGCAGCCTCGGCCTTGACCGCCTGTTCGTGCTCACCACCCGCACGGAACACTGGTTCCTCAAGCGCGGCTTTGTCCACGCCACCGTGGACGACCTGCCGGAAGACAAGCGCAAGCTCTACAACTGGCAGCGCAAGTCGATGGTGCTGATGAAGAAACTGTGACGGCGGTGGGGGTAGCCTGAAGGCTGGCCCCCGCTTCGTTACAATAGCGGCATCGCAACGGCCGGCCGCCTCGCCTGCCGGCTACCTCACACGAAAACAAGGAGTTCCCCATGGCCCGCATGGTTCAATGCGTCAAGCTCAACAAAGAAGCCGAAGGGCTTGACCTGCCGCCGCTGCCGGGCGAACTCGGCAAGAAGATCTGGCAAAGCGTGTCGAAGGAAGCCTGGGCCGGCTGGCTCAAGCACCAGACCATGCTGATCAACGAAAACCGCCTGAACATGGCCGACACCCGGGCCCGCCAGTACCTGCTCAAGCAAACCGAGAAGTACTTCTTCGGCGAAGGCGCCGACCAGGCACAGGGCTACGTGCCGCCGCCGGCTGCCTGATCTGGCTGAGCGCGGTTTCGCGCCGCGCGATGGAAAACAAAAAGGGTGCCTGTTACGGCACCCTTTTTCATGCATCTACGGTCCTCCAGCGGGACCGGCAGATACTCAATAATCGCTGCGCTTCACGCCATCCGGCGTGCCCAGCAGCAACACATCGGCGCCGCGCAGGGCAAACAGCCCCACCGTGACCACGCCCGGCATGTGATTGATGGCTTCTTCCATCGACTTCGGATTGCTGATCTTCAGGCCAGCCACATCCAGGATCACATTGCCGTTGTCAGTCTTGAAGATGCCGCCTTCCTTGGTCATGCGCAGGCGCGGCTGGCCGCCGAATGCAGCCAGCTGGCGGGCGACCGCAGCGCGTGCCATCGGAATCACTTCCACCGGCAGGGGGAATGCACCCATCACATCCACCAGCTTGCTGCCGTCGGCGATGCAGACAAAGCGCTTCGCCACCGAGGCCACGATCTTCTCGCGCGTCAGCGCGCCGCCGCCGCCTTTGATCATGGCGCCGCTGGCGTCGATCTCGTCCGCGCCGTCGACATACACGGGGATCTCGTCGACCTCGTTCAGGTCCAAGACCTTGAAGCCGTGCTGCTGCAGGCGGCGCGTGGAAGCCTCCGAACTGGAGACCGCGCCGGCAAAGCGTTCCTTGAACGCCGCCACCGCATCGATAAAGAGGTTGGCCGTGGAGCCCGTGCCCACGCCCAGCACCGAGCCCGCCGGCACTACCTCTTTGACATAGTCGGCCGCGGCTTGCGCCACCAGCGCCTTGAGTTCATCCTGTGTCATGACAACAGCCCATCTGCTTTGGGGGAAACCGTATAGTGTACCGGAATGCCGTGACATCCCCGGCGTGGGCGCGAGCCGACGGTACAATGGCCCGAGGCAAGCATCAGCGCGGCGCCCGGGGCCTGCCGTTTTGGTCCTGCGCCATCACCAACCCTTAATAGCAACTCACTGACCATGAACCAGCTCGATCAGCTCAAGCAGTTCACCACCGTGGTGGCGGACACCGGCGATTTCCAGGTGATGAAGCAGTACATGCCGCAGGACGCCACCACCAATCCCTCCCTGATTCTCAAGGCCGTCCAGAAGGCCGAGTACCGTCCCCTGCTGGAAAAGGCCGTGCGCGCCAATGACGGCATCGACGCCGTGATGGACGCCCTGCTGATCGCCTTCGGCTGCGAGATCCTGGCCATCGTGCCGGGCCGCGTGTCGACCGAGGTCGACGCGCGCCTGTCCTTCAACACCGAAGCCACGGTGGCCAAGGCCCGCCACCTGATCTCGCTGTACGAGCAGCGTGGCGTGGCGCGCGAGCGCGTGCTGATCAAGATCGCCTCCACCTGGGAAGGCATCCGCGCCGCCGAAGTGCTGCAGCGCGAAGGCATCAGCTGCAACATGACGCTGCTGTTCTCGCTGGCACAGGCCGTTACCTGCGCCGAGGCCGGCGCGCAACTGATCTCGCCCTTCGTCGGCCGCATCCTGGACTGGCACAAGAAGCAAGCCGGCGACAAATGGGACGCCGCCGCTAATGCCGGCGACAACGATCCCGGCGTACGTTCGGTGCGCCAGATCTATGACTACTACAAGAAGTTCGGCTACACGACCGAGGTGATGGGCGCCAGCTTCCGCAGCACCGAGCAGATCCTGGCGCTGGCCGGCTGCGACCTGCTGACCATCAGCCCGGACCTGCTGGAAAAGCTGGCCGCCAGCGAAGGCACGGTCGCGCGCAAGCTGTCGGTCGACCAGGCGCAGGCCGGCAATATCGCCCGCATCGAATGCGATGAGGCGGCCTTCCGCTGGCAGTTGAATGAAGACGCAATGGCGACGGAAAAGCTGGCTGAGGGGATTCGCGCGTTTGCGGCGGATGCCGTGAAGCTGGAGGCGTTGATTACGGCTTGAGGGGGGCGGCACCGGACGGTGCCGCTAAGACAGGACGACATCTCCCTCGAAGCAAGACGCCAGCCGCCAGCCGCCTCAAACCTGGATGAACAACTCAAGGCTCGATTGCGCGTGCGTGCCGCTCAACACGGCAGGTCCATGGAAGACGAAGCTCGGGCCATCCTGCGCAGCGCACTTTCGACTGAGCCAGTGCGCGTGCCAACACTGGTCGAGGCCATCCGTAGCCGGATTGCGCCACTAGGCGAAATCGATCTGGACCTCCCTCACCGCGAAGCCATCCGCGAACCGCAGGAACTCGGCAAATGATTCTCCTGGACACCGATGTCCTGTCGGAACTGCTGAGGCCGGCACCAGAAGGCAGGGTGCTGACATGGATGGCCGCCCAGCCGCGCGCGACGCTCTTCACCACATCGGTGACACGTGCCGAGATGCTTCATGGCATCAAAGTCCTGCCCGACGGTCGACGCCAGCAGGGGTTGCTGGCAGCCATCCTCGCCATATTCAACGAGGAACTGGCAGGACAAGTGCTGAACTTCGACAGCGACGCTGCCAACGCCTACGCCTACGCCTACGCCTACGCCTACGCCTACGCCTACGCCTACGCCTACGCCTACGCCTACGCCTACGCAGAGATCACAGCACTACGCAGGAACCTGGGCAAGCCCATCAGCCAGTTCGATGCCATGATCGCCGCGATAGCCCGTTCGCGAGGGCTCACCTCGCGACGCGAAACGTGAAGGACTTTGTGGAATGCGGAATCGATATCGTCGATCCATGGGGGTGAGAAGACAGATCGGCAAGCCGCCCTGGAATCCAGGCGGCGAGCGGGTTCAGGCTGGCGTCGCAGGCGCGCCGTCCCACAGCAAGGGCAAGATCACGCCGGCCGGGCCGCGCAGCACGATGTCGGCGGTCTGATCCAGCGCCGAGGGCTCGGGATTGACCACGATGACATGCGCGCCATGGTCCTTGGCGGCGCCGGGCAGGCCCGCAGCCGGATAGACCAGGCCGGAGGTGCCCACCACGATGCAGAGGTCGCACTGCTCGGCCGCGTGCTCGGCGCGATAGCGCGCCACCCGCGGCAGTTCCTCGCCAAACCACACCACGCCGGGGCGCATCATGGCATTGCAGAGGGAACAGCGCGGCGGCACGCCGGCCACGGCGGTCGCCGGGTCGCAACGGCCGCAGCCGTCCAGCCATTTGTTGGCGAAGAGGTTGCCGTGCAACTCGATCACATCGGGGCTGCCGGCACGCTGGTGCAGACCATCCACGTTTTGCGTGACCAGGGTGACGGTTTTCTGTGCCGCGAGCGCCACCAGGGCGATGTGCGCCGGGTTGGGATGCGTGGCCGCCACCAGTT
This sequence comes from Cupriavidus sp. 8B, assembly GCF_054589115.1. Lineage (NCBI taxonomy): Bacteria > Pseudomonadati > Pseudomonadota > Betaproteobacteria > Burkholderiales > Burkholderiaceae > Cupriavidus > Cupriavidus sp. 8B. The sequence goes on from NZ_BAAILO010000381.1 coordinate 70,769, forward strand.
CGCGCCGGTGCAGGTACCACTCCCATACCAGCGCGGGCTGGCGCCGGTAGGCGTCCTCCTGCGCCAGTTCCTCGGGATTGAAGCGCGACCACAGGCCGGTCATGGCGTCGCGGAACGTGGGCACGCCGGACTCGGCCGATACGCCCGCGCCGGTGAGCACCATGATGTTGGTGGCTTCGCCGATCAGGCGGCGCGATGCCGCAAGCGCCTGTGCGTCGATGTCCGCCTTCATGGATTCCGCCCCAGCGCTCAGCGCTTCAGGCGGCGCTGGCGCACCGCCTCATACAGGCACACGCCGCTGGCCACGGAGACGTTCAGACTTTCCACGCCGCCGGCCATCGGGATGCCGACCAGCTCGTCGCAGGTTTCGCGGGTGAGGCGGCGCATGCCCTCGCCTTCGGCGCCCATCACCAGGGCAATCGGGCCCTTGAAATCGACGTCGTAAAGCGTTTTTTCCGTGCCGTCGGCAGTGCCGATCACCCAGATGCCGCGTTCCTGCAACTCGCGCAGCGTGCGCGCCAGGTTGGTGACGGTGATGTAGGGAATGGTTTCCGCCGCGCCGCTGGCCACCTTGGCCACCGTGGTGTTCAAACCCACGCTGCGGTCCTTCGGGGCGATCACGGCGTGCGCGCCGGCGCCATCGGCCACGCGCAGGCAGGCGCCCAGGTTGTGCGGATCGGTGACGCCGTCGAGCACCAGCAGCAAGGGCGTGCCCTCGATGCCGTCGAGCAGTTCGTCAAGATTGAGGGCCAGCGCCACATCTTCGGCGCGGGCGACCACGCCCTGGTGGCGGTCGGTGCCGGCCATGCCGCGCAGGCGCTCGGCGTCCACCGGGTGCAGGCGGACGTTGAGGCTTTCGGCAAGGCGGATGAAGTCCTGCATGCGGCGGTCACGCCGCGCGGATTCTACGTAGACATCGGTGACGCCAGCGGCGTCCTGGCGCAGGCGCGCGGTGACGGCGTGAAAGCCGATCAGGAGTTTTTGTTTAGCCATGGCGAGATTGTACATTCCCGCCGGGGCTTGCCCCGTGTCCGGAGCCAGGGAGCCGGAGCCGGACAAGCCGGCGCCGGCCCCCTGGCCGTCAGGTGCGTTTGCGCGAGGCGCGGCTGCTCTTGCCGGCCGGCTTGGCGCCACCCTTGTGCGTCGAGCCGAGATGCTGCGGCTTGGGCTTGGCGGCGCGCTTGGCCGGTTTGCCGCCGGCCTTGGCGCCCTGCCCCACGTGCGGCTTGACCGGCGTCATGACAGCCTCGAACACCGGCTGCTCTTCGATCACGCGGTCCAGCGTTTCGTCGAACGACTCTTCCGGCTTGGAGCTGCCACCCAGCAGCGCGGCCAGCTGACGGCCCTTCTTGCGCGCGGGCACGGCATGCGCGGCGGGCACGCGCGGCGCGGCGTCGGCGGTCGGGGCGCGGCCACGCAGGCTCTTGGCCGACGGCTCCTGCACCAGGCGGAAGTCAATCTTGCGTGCATCGAGATCCACGCGCGAAACCTGCACGCGGACACGGTCGGTCAGGCGGTAGCGGATGCCGGTACGCTCGCCGCGCAGTTCGTTGCGCGCTTCGTCATACTGGAAATAATCGCTGCCCAGCTCGGTGACATGGACCAGGCCTTCGACGTAGAGCTCATCGAGCTGCACGAAGATGCCGAACGAGGTAACCGAGCTGATGGTGCCCGAATACTCGCTGCCGAGCTTGTCGCGCATGAAGTAGCATTTGAGCCAGGCTTCCACATCGCGCGAGGCCTCATCGGCACGGCGCTCGTTGGCCGAGCAGTGCAGGCCGAGCTCGTCCCAGATGGCCTCGTTGCGCTGGGCGCGCGCGGCGCTGCGCTCGGCCTTCTCGGCGGCGTCCTTGGCCTGCATGCGGCGCGCCTTGGGCGCGATCGCGGTATTCAGCGCAGTGCCCGGGGCAAACGCCGGCCTGTACTTCGTATGCGCCAGCACGGCCTTGATGGCGCGGTGCGTCAGCAAGTCCGGGTAACGGCGGATCGGGCTGGTGAAGTGGGCGTAAGCCTCGTACGACAAGCCGAAGTGGCCGATGTTGTCCGGGCTGTAGACCGCCTGCTGCATCGAGCGCAGCAGCATGGTCTGCAGCATCGGCGCGTCGGGACGGCTCTTGATCTTGTCCATCACATCGGCGTAGTCGCCTGCCTGCGGCTTGTCGCCACCGGCCAGCGAAAGCCCGACGGTGCGCAGGAACTCGCGCAGGTTCTTCAGCTTTTCCTCGCCCGGGCCGGCGTGGATCCGGTACAGCGTGGGATGCTTGAAGCGCTCGAGGAAGTCGGCGGCGCACACGTTGGCGGCCAGCATGCACTCCTCGATCAGGCGGTGGGCGTCGTTGCGGGTGCGCGGCAGGATCTGCTCGATCTTGCCTTGCGCATTGCAGACGATATAGGTCTCGGTGGTGTCGAAGTCGATCGCGCCACGTTCGCGCCGCGCCTTGAGCAGGACCTGGAACAACTCGTACAGGTTCTGCAGGTGCGGCACCAGGTCGGCGCGCTTGTGCGCCTCCGGGCCCTTGGTGTTGGACAGCACCGACCAGACCTCGTTATAGGTCAGGCGCGCCGCCGAATGCATCACGGCGGGATAGAACTGATAGCCCTTGAGCTCGCCCTTGGCGGTGATCACGGCGTCGCACACCATGCACAGGCGGTCGACTTGCGGGTTCAGCGAGCACAGGCCGTTGGAGAGCTTTTCCGGCAGCATCGGGATGACGCGGCGCGGGAAGTACACCGAGGTGGCGCGATCCAGCGCATCGGCGTCCAGCGCCGTGCCAGGCCGCACGTAGTGCGATACGTCCGCAATGGCCACCACCAGGCGCCAGCCCTTCGAGCGGCCGATCTTGACGGGCTCGCAGTAAACGGCGTCGTCGAAGTCGCGCGCGTCTTCGCCGTCGATGGTCACCAGCGGCACATCGCGCAGGTCGATGCGGTGCTCAAGGTCGGACTCGCGCACCTCGTCGGGCAGGTCGGCGGCTTCCTTGGCGCAGGCATCCGAGAATTCATGCGGCACGCCGTACTTGCGCACGGCGATTTCGATTTCCATGCCGGGATCATCAAAGTCGCCCAGCACTTCCACCACGCGGCCCACGGGCTGCACGTAGCGATCGGGGTAGTCGATGATCTCGACGCTGACCACCTGGCCGACTTGCGCCTTGCCTTGTGCCTTGGGCGGGATCAGGATGTCCTGGCTGATGCGCTTGTCTTCGGGCGCCACCACCAGCACGCCGCCTTCGCTCAGCAGGCGGCCGATCACGTAGCGGTTGGCGCGCTCGAGGATCTCGACGATCTGGCCTTCGGGCCGGCCGCGCCGGTCGTAGCCGATCACGCGCACCTGGGCGCGGTCGTTGTGCATGGCCTTCTGCAGCTCGCGCTCCGGCAGGAAGATGTCGTCATCGCCATCGTCGCGGATCAGGAAGCCGAAGCCATCGCGATGGCCCTGCACACGGCCGACCACGAAGTTGGGCTGGTTGGCCAGCTCGTAGCGGCCCTTGCGGTTGAGTTCGATCTGGCCGTCGCGCTCCATGGCGGCGAGGCGTTTCTGGAAGCCGTCGTGTTCTTTGCGCGTGACGGCGAGCGCCTTGGCGATATCGCCGCCCGACAAGGGCGACCCCGACGTCCTCAGGACGCCAAGGATTTCTTCCCGACTAGGGATCGGATAGTTATTCTGATTCAATTTTTTCTAGAATTATTTGACAAACGATTTGCGGTCGCTATAATGAGCGCTTCGGTTGTTTCGACGCCCGCCCAGGTGGCGAAATTGGTAGACGCACTAGGTTCAGGTCCTAGCGGTGGCAACACTGTGGAGGTTCGAGTCCTCTCCTGGGCACCAGATCAAACGGAAAACCCGCAGCGCTTTCGAGCCCTGCGGGTTTTTTGTTTTCCGGCGTCTGATCTTGCAACTTTGCACTCCCGATTCGATATTGGCGCGACTGCGCGACTTAACTAATTAATAAATACCAGTCGCAGCAACGACCGCTCCGGGGGTGGAGTCCGCTCTTGCCTGCTGGGTTGCCTGCTGAGGCACCCGCTGAGACAGATTCATCCACACGGCCTGACGCTCACACGAACTGCCAGGGCGCGGCCGGAGCAGCAGCCGACTGCTGCGCTGCGGGTGAGTGTATCAGTTTCAGTGGCGCTCCCGGCATTCTTCCGCCATTCGCACGCCGGAATGTCGCGTTTTCCGACGTTTTCCGGCGCAAACCACCCTGTTGCTGCAGGCGCGTACCACGTTGGCGCGCCAGCGTGGCGCGCCCGCCGCTTGACAGCGCCCGCCATCTGTAACTAAGATAGTTTCACATTGCCTCGCCAACCATGACCACCAGCAGCCGCTTCGCCGTCGCCGTCCATATCCTGACCTTGCTGGCCAGCGCCACCGAGCCCTTGCCGTCGTCGCTGATCGCGGGTAGCGTGGGCACCAACCCCGCCTTGATCCGCCGCCTGGTCAGCCAGTTGGCCGAGGCGGGACTGGTGAGCACCATGATGGGCAGCAACGGCGGCGCCTCGCTGGCGCGCGCGGCAGCATCGATCACGCTGCTCGACGTGTTCCGCGCGGTGGAGTCGGCCACGCTGATCGCGCCGCATCACAGCGTGCCCAACCCGGCCTGCATGGTGGGACGGGAAATCACCGGCGCGCTGAAGCACGCAGTGGACCGCGCCCAGGCCGCGATGGATGGCGCGCTGGCGCAGATCACGATTGCCGGCATGCTCGCCGACGTGGAGCGCGCGGCGCGGCAACGCAAGACGTAAAAATTTTTATCCCGATGTGTAACCGCCGTGGTTTCATATCGTTATTCAACAGAGCAACAAAGGAGTTCAGCATGAAGATCGCAATCATCGGCGCCACCGGCCGTGTCGGTACCCGCCTCATCGACGAAGCCCTGAGCCGCGGCCACACGGTCACCGCCATCGCGCGCCAGGCCGACAAGCTGCCCGCGCGGCCGGGCCTCGCCACCGTCAATGCGGATGTCGCCAACACCAAGGCCCTGGCAGCCGCCCTTGCCGGCCATGACGTGGCAATCAGCACCGTACGCTTCCTGCAGGCCACGACCGAGCAGATCATCGGCGCGGTCAAGGCCGCCGCCGTGCCCCGCCTGCTGGTAGTGGGCGGCGCAGGCAGCCTCTACGTGGCACCGGAAGTGCAACTGGTAGACACGCCGCAGTTCCCGGAAATCTACAAGGCCGAGGCCCTGGCCGGACGCGACTTCCTCAATGCCCTGCGCAAGGAAACCGCGATCGACTGGACCTTCCTGTCCCCCGCCGCCCTGTTCGAGCCGGGCACGCGCACCGGCAAGTTCCGCGTGGGCGAGGAGACGCTGCTCACCGACGCCAGCGGCAAAAGCTGGATCTCGATGGAGGACTACGCCATCGCCATGCTCGATGAAGTGGAAAAGCCGGCGCACTCGCGCCAGCGCTACACGGTCGCTTACTAAGCAGGAAACGGACGGCAACGGCGGGGGCCGCGGCAAGCCGCCCCCCGCCTTTTCTGTCGGTCAGCGTGGACGGAAAGAGCGGGAAGATTTCGCCCCACCCCAGGAACACCACGCCCGACAGCAACACGAACAGCACCGCGACCAGGCCGTCGCCCTGCAGACGTTGCAGGGCCTCGCGCACCGGGGCGCGCGAGATGCCGAGCCGCTCGGCAACGTCGCTCGCGGTAAAGCGGTCGCCGGGCAGCAGGCGAAAGGCAAAGATATCGTCGCGCAGGCTGTGATAGGCCACCTGTGAACGCGATGCCCGCGCGGCAGCACCCCGCCCGCTCGATTGCGCGCTCATCTGCCCGGGCGGCCCGTGGATCAGGCCTGCGAGCCGCCGGCGGCGTGCTTGCCGCGCTTGAGCCAGGCCGCCAGGTTGTGCGGGCGCAGCGTGTCGTACTCTTCGAACGGCTGGTGAATCCAGGGGTTCGTCGGCAGGAAGGTCACGTGATAGTCCGGCTTGACCTTGGAGCAGGCCTTGTACCACAGCACGGACGAGCGCACTTCCGTCACGGCGGGATAGCGCTCCTGCAGATGGCGGCCCACGCGTTCCAGCGTGACGCCGGAATCCACCAGGTCATCGACCAGCAGGATCTTGCCGGTGAGGTCGCCCTTGGTCATGGTGATGTACTGCGCGATATCGAGGTCGCCCTGCTGGGTGCCCGCCGCCTCGCGATAGCTGCTGGTGGCCAGGATGGCGAGAGGCACGTCGAAGATGCGGGACATCTGGTCGCCAACGCGCAGGCCACCGCGGGCCAGGCAGAGGATCTTGTCGAACTTCCAGCCCGACTCGTGGACGTTAAGCGCCAGGCGCGCGATCAGGCTATGGTAGTCGTCCCACGAGATCCACAGGTTCTCGTCGTCGTTCGATGGCAGGGTCATGATTGTTTTAGCTCTTCGGCTTTAGGCTTATGGTCTGTTGACCGATAAAGTTTCGGCCCGCTTGCGCGGGCCGATTTGCTCTTGTGCTTTTGCGGTCTTTTACCGGCGCGGCATCTTTCAGCCGCGCGGCGCCCTTGCGGGCCAAGACAACATCAGGCCACGTACGGGTGACGCAGCAGGATGGTTTCGTCGCGATCCGGACCGGTCGAGATCATGTCGATCGGGATGCCGACCACTTCCTCGACGCGCTTCAGGTAGGTGCGAGCCTGTTCCGGCAGCGCATCCCAGGCCTTCACGCCAAAGGTGGATTCGTTCCAGCCCGGGAATTCCTCGTACACCGGCACGCAGCGCGCCACGGCATCCGAGCCACGCGGCAGGATGTCGACGGTCTTGCCGTCCAGCTCGTAGCCCACGCAAAGCTTGAGGGTTTCGAGGCCATCCAGCACGTCGAGCTTGGTCATGCAAAGACCAGACACGCCGTTGATCTGCACCGAGCGCTTAAGCGCGGCCGCGTCCAGCCAGCCGGTGCGGCGCGGACGCCCGGTCACCGAGCCGAATTCCTTGCCGACGTTGGCCAGGCGCACGCCCACCGGGTCCTGGCGCTTGGGGTTGTCGTTGTCGTACAGCTCGCTGGGGAACGGGCCTGCGCCCACGCGGGTGCAGTAGGCCTTGGTGATGCCCAGGATGTAGTTCAGGCGGCCCGGGCCAACACCGGCGCCGGCGGCGGCCGCACCGGCCACGCAGTTGCTGGAGGTGACGAAGGGATAGGTGCCGTGGTCGACGTCAAGCAGCGTGCCTTGCGCGCCTTCGAACATCAGATTGCCGCCGGCAGCGTTGACCGCGTACAGCTCGGCCGACACGTCGGCCACCATCGGGGCCAGGCGCGGCGCGTAGGCCAGCATTTCGTCCAGGGTCTTCTGGTAATCGACGGCTTCCGCGCCCAGGTACTGGGTCAGCATGAAGTTATGCAGGTCGAGGTTCTCGCGCAGCTTCTCGGCGAAGCACTTGGGATCGAACAGGTCCTGCACGCGCAGCGCGCGGCGGGCCACCTTGTCTTCGTAGGCCGGGCCGATGCCGCGGCCGGTGGTGCCGATCTTGTCGGCGCCACGGCGCACTTCACGGGCCTTGTCGATGGCAACGTGGTACGGCAGGATCAGCGTGGTCGCTTCGGAAATGCGCAGGCGGTTCTGCACTTGCAGGCCGGCGGCTTCCAGTTCCTCGATCTCACGGAACAGCGCCTCCGGCGACAGCACGACGCCGTTGCCGATGTAGCAGATCGTGCCTTCGCGCATGATGCCCGAGGGGATCAGGCGCAGGATGGTCTTCTTGCCGCCGATGATGAGCGTATGGCCAGCGTTGTGGCCGCCCTGGAACCGCACCACGCCCTTTGCATGATCGGTAAGCCAATCGACGATTTTTCCCTTGCCTTCGTCACCCCATTGGGTGCCGATCACGACGACATTGCGTCCCTGGCTTACTGCAGAAGCGGACATGTTGATTTTGGTCAGTGGGTTAAAAACGTATTTTACTCTCGTTGCTGGTCAACTCCCCGATTTTGGGGAGATCGGCCTGCAACGCGGGGGAATTCCGCGGCCTGGCGCTTGCGCTCAGGCCCCGGCGCTGCGCGGAATCACCGTCCAGCCGCCATCCTGGCGGACCAGTTGGCGGTCGCAGTTGAACTCGTCGAGCTGGTGCGTATGGCCCGGCAGCGACTGGATGACGATCTCGCCGGCGGCGCGCAGCGCGGTAATCGCGGCACGCAGGGCGGGATCCGCATCCCACGGCGCGAAAATGGCAAACGCGCGTACTTCCAGCGGCGAAAGCGAGGCAACCTCGCGCAAATCCAGCGAGAAGCCGGTTGCAGGCCGCGCGCGGCCAAAGGCCTCGCCGACCTTGTCGTAGCGGCCACCACGCGCCACATAGTTGGGCAAGCCAGCCACATAGGCCGTGAACATCACGCCGCTGTGATAGTGATAGCCGCGCAGGTCGGACAGATCGATGTTGACGCTCGCCCCGCTCACCTCGGCGGCCAGCGCGGCGAGTTCGTCCAGCGCGCGGCCGATCATCGGGCTCGCCGGCAGGGTCGCGCGGGCGCGCTCGATCACTTCCACACCGCCGTACAGCGTCGGCAGCGCCAGCAGCGCATCGCGCTCGGCCTGCGGCATGCCTTCGGTCAACTCGCGCAGCGCCGAGACATCCTTGGTTTCCAGGGCCGCGAACAGCGCATCCTCGATCTTGCGGCTGGATGGCAGTCCGTCCAGCAAGGCTTCCAGGATGCCCGCATGGCACAGGTCGAGACGAATCTCGGTCAGGCCGGCAACCTGCAACGTGGCCAGCATCAGGGCCTGGATCTCGACATCTGCTTCCAGGCCGGCATGGCCGTAGATCTCCGCGCCAACCTGGATCGGCTCGCGGGTTGCGCGAAAGCCCGCCGGGCGGGCGTGCAGCACATTGCCGGCGTAGCACAGCCGGGTCACGCCGGAGCGGTTCAGCAAGTGGGCATCGATGCGGGCTACCTGTGGCGTGATGTCGGCGCGCAGGCCCATGGTGCGCCCGGAGAGCTGGTCGACCAGCTTGAGGGTGCGAAGGTCGAGGTCGTGCCCGGTCCCGGTGAGCAGCGATTCCAGATATTCCAGCATCGGCGGCATGACCAGCTCATAGCCGTAGGTGCGGAACAAGTCCAGCATGCGGCGGCGCAATTCTTCGATCTTGCGGGCCTCCGACGGCAGCACGTCGGCGATGTTTTCAGGCAGGAGCCAGTGATTGGACATGGTAAATCTCTTCACTTCACACAGTTGCCGGGCGGCCTTGAGCCACCCGTTGAAATTCGATCCCGCCGCGCGCCGTGCCGGGGGCGCCGGCCGCAAGCGGGGAACCAGTCACCTGGCAGGGCGGATGAGACGGCAGCGGCGCCCCTGGATCAGCTTCCGCTGCCACCCCTCCAGCCGGACAAAACCCCGGCAAGCCGGGGTTTTGTCGAAGCGCCTAGCGGACGGAGCCGCCTAGCTTAGCGACGGCTCGCCGGAGGCGCTGCCGCCGGCGCCGCCGCGCCGCCCGACGACCGCATGTAGCGGAAGAAGTCGGAATTGGGTTCCAGCACCAGCACGTCGCGCTTGTCGCGGAACGTATTGCGGTAGGCCTCCATACTGCGCCAGAACTGCGCGAACTGGGGATCGCGGCCAAACGATTCGGCGTAGATCTGCGACGCGCGGGCATCGCCCTCGCCCTTGATCTTCTGCGCATCGCGATAGGCCTCGGCCAGCACGACTTCACGCTGACGGTCCGCATCGGCGCGGATCTTCTCGCCTTCGGCCGCGCCGGTGGAGCGCAGCTCGTTGGCCACGCGCTTGCGCTCGGCTTCCATGCGGCGATACACCGACTCGCTGATCGCGGGCAGCAGGTCGACACGCTTGAGGCGCACGTCGATGATCTCGACGCCCACGGACTGCGCGTAGTCGGCCATCGCGGAGCGGATATTCTGCATCACCTTCTCACGCTCGCCGGCCACCAGCTCCGCCACCGTGCGCTTGCCGAATTCCTCGCGGGCGACGGAGTCGATACGCTGGGTCATGCGGTCCTGTGCGCCGCGGATGTTGCCATTGAAGGCCACGAAGAACTTGCGCGGATCGGTGATGCGCCATTTGACGAACCAGTCCACCACCATGCTCTTCTTCTCGGCCGTCAGGAAGCGCTCCGAAGCGGCCACGTCGATGGTCAGCAGGCGGCGATCCATGAAGATCACGTTCTGCAGCGGGGGCGGCAGCTTGAAGTGCAGGCCGGGCTCACGCACCACCTGCTTGATCTCGCCAAAGGCGAACACCACGGCGTACTGCCGCTGGTCCACCACGAACACCATCGAGGAGCCGATCGCCAGCACGATGAAGAGGCCGATTACTACGGAAATCAGTCGGTTCATGTCGGGGCTCCTCAGCGCGAATCGCGGTCACGGTTGCGCAACAGCTCGCGCGACCGGTTATCGCTGCTGGCATCGGGCGCGGGAGACGTGCCGCCGCCCGCGGCAGGGGCCTGCCCAGCGCCGGCAGCCGGCGCGCGGGCATCCACCTGGGATTGCGACATCAGCTTGTCCAGCGGCAGATAGAGGAGATTGTTGCCCTGGCGTGAATCCACCAGCACCTTGGTCGAATTGGTATAGATCTGCTGCATGGTCTCGATATAGATGCGATCGCGCGTCACCTGCGGGGCCTTGGCATACTCGGCCTGGACCTGGCGGAAACGCGAGGCATCGCCTTCGGCCTGGGCTGTTACCCGCGCCTTGTAGGCTTCGGCTTCTTCGTTCAGGCGCGCGGAGGTACCCTTGGCGCGCGGAATCACGTCATTGGCGTAGGCCTGGCCTTCGCTGATGGCACGTTCACGGTCCTGGCTGGCCTTGTTGACATCGTCAAAGGCGGCCTGCACCTGCTCGGGCGGCTGCACGCTCTGCACGTTGACCGAAATCACGCGGATGCCGGTCTTGTACGCGGTCAGGATCGACTGGATCGACGTGGCCAGGTTCTGGGCAATCTGCTCGCGGTTCTCGTAGAGCACCGCGTCCATCTTGTTGCGCCCGACGATCTCGCGCACCGAGGTCTCGGCAGCCTGGGTCACCAGTTCCTCGTCGCCGCCGCGGTCGGTCTTGTTGTAGAACAGGAATTCGCTCGCGTCCTGGATGTCGTATTGCACCGTGAAGCGGACGTCGATGATGTTCTCGTCCTGCGTCAGCATCGACGCGTCCTTCAGGTTGCTGTCCTTGATCGAGGTGGCACGGCCCACTTCAACCGAGCGCACGCCCGACAGGTTGACGATCTCGGCGGACTGGATCGGGTACGGCAGGCGCCAGTTGATACCCGGGCCCGTGGTGTACTTGAACTTGCCGAACTGGAGGATGACGGCGGTCTGGCCTTCCTGCACCATGAAGAAACCGCTGGCCAGCCAGATGCCGATCGCCGCGATCACCACCACGCCGGCGCCGATCCCCGAGCCCTTTCCCGGCGTGCGCGCACCGCCGCCGAAGCCCTGGTTGCCGCCACTGCCGTTCTCCTTGCGGCCGAGCAGGCCGTTCAGGCGACGGTTGAAATCGCGCCAGAGCTCATCGAGATCGGGGGGACCATCCTGGGGCGGACGCTGGTTTTGCTGGCGATTGTTGTCGCGGCTATCCTTGTCCTTGTCTTTGTCTTCGTCATCCGGGCCGCCCCGACCCCAACGTGGATCGTTCAACGACAGGATCGCGCGCAAACGCTGCCAGGCCGTTCGCGACGGTGCATGGCCGCCGTTGCGGCCACCTGCGCGGCTGCCAAAGGCATGGCTCGATTCAGAATTCCGGGGAAACAGGGGCATGAAGTGCACGGGTCCGGGATAGTTGGAACAAGGGGATTCTAACAGTCATCGACGCCACTTTTGCCCATTTGGGGCAATCTGGCCGCGATTTCCGTCGAACTGGCTCACTGCGTGTCGGGTTCTTCCGGATCCACCCGGGTGTCCTCGCCATCGAAATCGCCGAAGGCATCGCCATCGGCGTCTGCGTCGGGGTAGGACTGCGCATCCGCCAGGCGCGGGTCCAGCGGGGGGCGTTCGGGCGGGCGCTCGGCCAGCCAGCGCGCCACTTCCACCAACGCCTCGCGCAAGGTATCCAGACCAATGCCGTCGCGCGCGCTGACGAACACGCGGGTCGGCACGCCCTCCTCGTTGCACTCCACCCGGGGGCCCTGCTCGAGCAGTTCCGGCGATGCGTCGATCTTGTTCATCACCACGATCTGCGGGATGTCGTCAGCATTGATTTCGGCCAGCACGCGGTTGACCTGCTCGACCTGCTCATGGCGCACGGGGCTGGAGGCGTCGACCACGTGCAGCAGCAGGTCCGCATGCACGGTTTCCTCCAGCGTGGCGCGGAATGCGGCCACCAGCTGGGTCGGCAGGTCGCGGATGAAGCCCACGGTATCCGACAGGACCACGTTGCCCACGCCGTCCAGGTACAGCCGGCGCGAAGTGGTATCCAGCGTGGCGAACAGCTGGTCGGCGGCATAGGCGCGCGCCTTGGTCAGGGCGTTGAACAGCGTCGACTTGCCGGCGTTGGTATAGCCGACCAGCGAGATGCTCAGGGTGTCGTTGCGCGCGCGC
>NZ_BAAILO010000381.1:83400-125167 GCF_054589115.1 Cupriavidus sp. 8B
CGGTCCAGCTCGAGCTGGCGCTCCCCCGGGCCGCCGCGCATGCCAATACCGCCCTTCTGCCGCTCCAGGTGGCTCCAGGCGCGGACCAGCCGCGAGGCCTGGTACTGGACCTGGGCGAGCTCGACCTGCACCTTGCCGACGTGGCTCTGCGCCCGCTGGCCGAAGATGTCCAGGATCAGTCCGGTACGGTCGATGACGTGGCGCTGCAGGAAGCGCTCGAGATTGCGTTGCTGGGCCGGGCTGAGCGAGTGATTGAATACCACCACGTCGGCATCGAGTGCATCTGCGGCCTCCTTCAGCTCCTCCGCCTTGCCGGAACCGATGAACAGCGCCGGGTCCGGACGGGACCTGCGCCCGGTCAGCGTGTGCACCGGCGTGGAGCCCGCGGTCGACGTCAGCAACGCCAGCTCGCTCAGGCTTTCCTGGAAATCATGCTTGCCGAAATCGACACCAACGAGGATGGCGCGGGAAGACTCGGAATTGGAGGTGGCTCTAGATTGCAAACGGGAGGATCGCGAAACGCGAGAAAGGAAAACGGGTTGGAGGCTACTGGGAGGCAGTGGCTGGTGCCGTGAGGCAGGAGCCTTGGCCTGGGAAGACGCTTGAAGCGGGGACGCTGTCCGTGGCGGAATGCACCAGGGCGAAGCATGTCCGTGCCCGTGGCCACTTTGCAGCCAGGCCGGGCTGGTGTTTTTGGTGTCGCGCCGGAGCATCTGGCCCCTGCGCGACACCGGCAACTAGCGGCCGTGTCGTGGTACGACTGGCCTGCCGGAAAACTGCGGTGCTATCCGCGAATGATCAGCCTTCGGCCGTTTCGTCCACGCGGAAATTCACGGCGCGGGCCGGTACGACGGTGGAAATCGCATGCTTGTAGACCATCTGCGTCACGGTGTTGCGCAACAGGACGACGTACTGGTCGAACGACTCGATATTGCCTTGCAACTTGATGCCATTGACGAGGTAGATTGAAACCGGTACGTGCTCTTTGCGCAGCGCGTTCAGGAACGGGTCTTGTAGCAATTGCCCTTTGTTGCTCATGGCACACTCCAAATTTATAGATTTAGTGATAGATGATGGGGACGGTAATCCCCGATTCAAGTCAAACGGCGCAAACCGCGCCAAAAAAAGATCAAAACGGTACCAAGCTAGCATCGCCTCGCAGGGAACCCCCTGCTACCGTGAATTTAGCCTCAGTTCCAAACGAACGCAAACGAAACTTGCCCGCCTGGGCTCCCGCTGCCTGACTCAATCCTTCGAGTCTGCATATGGGTTTTTGTTCGTACGAAATTCGATGCGAAGCGGTGTGCCCTTCAGTTTGAAAGCCGAGCGGAAACGGTTTTCGAGATAGCGCCGGTAGGTGTCGGCGATGCCGGAAAGCGAATTGCCGTGCACGATGATAATGGGCGGATTGGAGCCACCCTGGTGCGCGTAGCGCAGCTTGGGCCGGGTCGCGCCGACACGCCGCGGCTGCTGGAACTCGACCGCTTCCTGCAGGATCCGCGTGAGCTGCGGCGTGGGCAGCTTGACCATGGCCGCGGCATACGCGTCATCCACCGAGCGCAGCAGCGCGCTGATGCCCGTGCGCTGCTGCGCGGACACAAAGTGGAAGTTGGCGAAGTCCAGGAACTGCAGCTTGCGCTCCAGATCGTGCTTGATGCGGTCGCGACTGTGGCCGTCGAGGCCGTCCCACTTGTTGACGCCAACCACCAGCGCGCGCCCGGATTCCACGATGAAGCCGGCGATGTGCGCATCCTGCTCCGACACGTCCTGCTGCGCGTCGAGCAGCAGCACCACGACGTTCGCATCGGCGATCGATTGCAGCGTCTTGACCACCGAGAACTTCTCGATGGCCTCGAACACCTTGCCGCGCTTGCGCAGGCCGGCTGTATCGATCAGCGTGTAGGGCTTGCCGCCGCGCTCGAACTCCACGTAGATGGCGTCCCGCGTGGTGCCGGGCATGTCGAACGCGATCACGCGCTCTTCGCCGATCAGGGTGTTGACCAGCGTGGACTTGCCCACGTTCGGCCGGCCCACGATGGCGATCTTGACGCCGCGCTGGGCGCCCTCGTCTTCCTCGGCGAGTTCCGGGCGCTCTTTCACCGCCAGTTCCAGCGCCTCGTCGACCAGCTCGCGCACGCCGTCGCCGTGGGTCGACGAAATGGCATAGGGGTCGCCCATGCCAAGCTCGTAGAACTCCGACACCACGGTGGTGTACTTCATGCCCTCGGCCTTGTTCACGGCCAGCATGACGCGGCGCCCGGTCTTGCGCAGGTAATCGGCGATCACCCGGTCCTGGGGCGCCAGCCCGAGGCGGCCGTCGACGAGGAAGATCACCACATCGGCCTCGACCACCGCCTGGCGGGTCTGCTTGGCCATCTCGGCAACGATGCCTTCCTTGGCCACCGGCTCGAAGCCGCCGGTATCGATGGCGATGAACGGACGTTCACCGATGCGGCCTTCGCCATAGTGGCGATCACGCGTGAGCCCGGGCAGATCGGCGACAAGCGCGTCGCGCGAACGGGTCATGCGGTTGAATAGCGTCGACTTGCCCACATTGGGACGGCCGACCAGAGCGATAACTGGTTTCATGCAATAAACGGAAATGGGGGCCGGCAGATGCCGCCCCCCAGGAACTCCGGAGTGATATGGGTCCGACGGCCGGGCGTTGCGCGCCTGGCCACTTTTCCTGTCGGGCGGCCGGGTTAGCGTTGCAACCCGACCTCGTTCACCTGCACGACCAGGAGGATCGTGCTACCGGATTGGCGCCGCCCATGCCGACAGGTGCACGAGCAGTCGCCATGATGTTGACCGCCTCAGTCCGGCACGAAGCCGTAGAGGTTGCCGTCGCGCGTCTGCACCACCAGGGACGCACCCGCCACCACCGGCGCAGCGGTAATCTCGCTGCCATCGGTCTTCATGCGGGCCACGAACTGGCCGTCGTCGCGAGAGAGGAAGTGTACATTGCCTTCGAAGTCGCCCATGACAACCGAGCGTCCCAGCGCCAGCGGCGCGCCCAGGCGACGATACAGGAGCTGATCGTTCTTCCAGCGCTCCGTGCCGTTCTGGCGGTCGAAAGCATGCACCACCGAGCGCTCGTCGCTGGCGTACAGCGAGCCGTCATCCTGCGCGGGGCCGGTCGGCGACGAGAATTCCTTGCCCCATTGCGGCTGGCCATTGGCCAGTTCCAGGCAAGCCACGCGGCCCTGGAACGTGGTGGCACAGACCTGGCGCCCGTCGACCATGGGCTGGCCCGTGACGTCGTTGAGCCGCTCGATCTCGGATACGCCCTTGGGATAGGACACCGTGCTTTCCCAGCGCAGCACGCCGTTGCCGGGAGCCAGCACGCCCAGCTTGCCGCCGGGGAAGCCCATCACGATGCCGTCGCCGGCAAACACCATGCCCATCGACGCGCGCAGGTTGAGCGGGGTCTGCGAGCGCTGGTAGATCCAGCGGCGCTCGCCGGTCTGCGCGTCCAGGCCAAGCACGCGGGTGTCGGTCGTGCGCACGACCACCAGGCCGTTGCCGACCAGCGGCGCGGAAAGGACCTCGCCATTGACCTGCTTCTTCCAGATCTGCTTGCCGCTGGCGTCAAAGGCGAACACCGCGCCCTTCTCGCCCGCCACCGCCGTGACGCTGCCGTCGCTGCCGGGGCCGGAGGTCAGGTCCGTGTCGGTCTTGGCCTCCCACAACGTGCGTCCGGTGCCGCCATCGAACGCCATCACCTTGCCGCCGTTCGAGGAGGCATATACGGTGCTGCCGGACACCGCCGGCTGCAGCGAGTACGGGCCGCTCTTGCCGACGCTGGCCTTCCAGGCCTGGCGCACCGACAGCGTCTGGGTGATCGGCTTGAGTTCGACCGGCGTGCGCTTGTCAGCCTTGCTGAACAGCGAGCAGCCGCCAAGGCTGGCGAGGCTGGCCGCACAAGCGGCGGCCACCACCAGGCCGCGGACGAAATTGCCGTGTTGCTGGTTCTGGGCCGTGCCGGAAAACAATGACTTCATGAGGTTCCGATCCTGATTTAAGTTGAGGCGCAAGGGTGCGGGCATGCGGGACATGCATGGCATGCGTATCCCGCGGGCCTGTCGGCGAGCCGGGCCAACCGCCTTCAGGCGGTGCCCAGCGCGTCAAGCTTGAACTGAATGATCTGGCGCATGGCGGCATCGTTGGCGCTCAGCTTGTCGAGCGCCTTCTGGTACGCCGAGCGGGCTTCCGCCCGCTTGTCCTGGGCAGCCAGCAGATCGCCGCGGCGGTCCGCATACAGCGCCACGAACGGTGCCGGCGGCTCGTCCTTGAGCAGTGCCAGGCCCTGGTCGTAGGCCTTCTCGTCAAGCAGCACGCCAGCCAGGCGCACGCGCGCGAGGTGAGCATACTCGCCATCGCCATGGTCGATCGCCCATTGCAGCTGGGCCTTCGTGGCGGCCAGGTCGCCTGCATCGTACAGCACCTTGGCCGACACCAGCGCGGTCATGGGGCCATAGGCGGTCTTGCCGAATTTTTCCTCGAGGTCGCCGGCAGCGCGCTTGACCCGCGCGACATCGCGGCTCTCGGCGGCCTTGACGACCTGCTCGTACAGCAGCGCCGCTTCTCCGGCCTGCTTGCGTTGCCAGTAGTTCCAGCCGCTCCAGGCAGCGAAAGCCAGCAAGCCGGCGATCAGGGCCCAGGTCACGGTATTGCCGTACTGGCGCCACCAGGCCTTGAGGCTCTCAAGCTGTTCCTGTTCTTCTAGATCGTAAGCCATGTCGAGGGATCCACCCGCGTTTGTTTGTATGAAGGACCGCGCTCGCGCTGCCCCTGGTTCCGATGCTGCCTGCTTACCTGCCCGCTTACCAGCCCGCTTATTCGCTGGCGCCAACCATCGCGTCGATGATGTGGTCGACCAGCTTCTCAGCCGCCACCGTCACCTGCGCGCCACCGCCTTCGGCCTGGGCGCCCTGGCGCAGGTCCTTGACCTGTGCCGTGCCCGCCACTACCTCGTCCTCGCCAATGATAACGGCATAGGCCGCACCGCTACCGTCGGCGCGCTTCATCTGCGACTTGAAGCTGCCGCTCTTGCCATCGGGCGTGGCATGCAGCAGCACGTCGAGGCCGGCATCGCGCAGGCGCTCGGCGATGACCATGGCCTGCTGGCCAGCCGCTTCGCCCTGGTGGACGAGGTACACATCGGCGCCTTCCGCCTGCGGCACGAGCTTTTCCTCGCGCAGCAGTTCGATAATGCGCTCGATGCCCATCGCCCAGCCGCAAGCCGGTGCCGCCCTGCCGCCCATCTGCGCGATCAGCGGATCGTAGCGGCCGCCGCCGGCGATGGTGCCCTGCGCGCCGAGCTTGTCGGTGATCCACTCGAACACGGTCAGGTTGTAGTAGTCCAGCCCGCGCACCAGGCGCGGATTGATCTTGAACGGGATGTTGTTGGCCTTGAGCAGGCGCTGCACGCCGTCGAAGTGGGCCAGCGATTCCTCGCCCAGGAAATCGATCAGCTTGGGCGCGTTGCTTGCCATTTCCTGCAGCGCCGGATTCTTGGTATCCAGCACGCGCAGCGGGTTGGTGTACAGGCGGCGCTTGCTGTCTTCGTCAAGAATGTCCTGGAAGCCTTCCAGGTACTTGATCAGTTCTTCGCGGTGCGCGGCGCGCTCATGCGCCTGGCCCAGCGAATTGAGTTCGAGGCGCACGCCGACCAGGCCCAGGTCATCCCACAGGCGCTGGCACATCATGATGATCTCGGCGTCCACGTCCGGGCCGGCAAAGCCGAGGGCCTCGGCGCCAAGCTGGTGGAACTGGCGATAACGCCCGCGCTGGGGACGCTCGTGGCGGAACATCGGGCCGGTGTACCACAGGCGCTTGGGGCCGTCGTACAGCAGGTTGTGTTCGATGGTGGCGCGCACCGCGGCCGCCGTGCCCTCGGGGCGCAGCGTCAGTTGCTCGCCGTTGAGCGCATCGGTGAAGGAATACATTTCCTTCTCGACGATGTCGGTGACCTCGCCGATGCCGCGCACGAACAGCTGCGTGTGCTCAACGATGGGCGTGCGCAACTGCTGGTAGCCATAGGCGCGCAGCATCGCGCGCGCGGCGTTCTCGAAATGCTCCCACAGCGGCGCGTCGGCGGGCAGCATGTCGTTCATGCCCTTGACGCCCTGCAGTGCCTTGGGCAACTTGATCTTGCTGTCGGCCTTGCTATTGTCAGCCTTGGCGCCGTCGCTGGCGACCACCTGATTCACGGGTTGATTCATCTTCTCTTGTCTTTCCCTGCAGCGCCTGGCCTTGTCGGCTCAGGCTGCCACCTCATTGCTGGCGCTCCCGGCCTTGTTGCCGTAATGGGTGCGCACATAGTCATCGACGATCGCCTGGAATTCCTCGGCGATGCGATCGCCGCGCAGCGTCTTGACCTTGACGCCGTCGACAAACACCGGCGCCGCCGGCGATTCGCCCGAGCCCGGCAGCGAGATGCCGATGTTGGCATGCTTGCTTTCGCCCGGCCCGTTCACGATGCAGCCCATCACGGCCACATCCATTTCTTCCACGCCAGGGTAGGCGGTCTTCCAGGTCGGCATCTGCTCGCGCAGGTAGCTCTGGATGCTGGATGCCAGTTCCTGGAAGGTGGTGCTGGTGGTACGGCCGCAGCCCGGGCAAGCAATCACCATCGGGGTGAAGTTGCGCAGGCCCATGGTCTGCAGGATCTCCTGCCCCACATAGACTTCCTTCTCGCGCGCGGCGCCGGGTTCCGGCGTCAGCGAGATGCGGATCGTGTCGCCGATGCCTTCCTGCAGCAGCACGGACAGTGCCGCGGTGGAGGCCACGATGCCCTTGCTGCCCATGCCTGCCTCGGTCAGCCCGAGGTGCAATGCGTAGTCGCAGCGCTTGGTCAGCTCGCGGTACACCGCGATCAGTTCCTGCACCTGCGAGACCTTGCACGACAGGATGATCTGGTCGCCCGAGAGCCCGATTTCCTCGGCCTTCTTCGCCGATTCGATGGCCGAGGTGATCAGCGCCTCGACCATCACGTTCTGCGCCGGCCACGGCTCGGCGCGCAGGGCGTTTTCGTCCATGATGCGTGCCAGCAGCGACTGGTCCAGGCTGCCCCAGTTCACGCCGATGCGAACCGGCTTGTCGTAGCGGCAGGCCATCTCGATCATCTGCGCGAATTGCGTGTCGCGCTTGGCCCCCTGCCCCACGTTGCCGGGGTTGATGCGGTACTTCGACAGCGCCTGGGCGCAGTCGGGATAATCGTGCAGCAGCTTGTGGCCGTTGTAGTGGAAGTCGCCCACCAGCGGCACGTTCACGCCCATGCGGTCCAGTTGCTCGCGCAGGGCGGGCACCGCCGCCGCGGCTTCCGGCGTGTTGACCGTGATGCGCACGATCTCGGAACCGGCACGCGCCAGCTCCTTGACCTGGATCGCGGTGCCGATGGCGTCCACCGTGTCGGTATTCGTCATCGACTGCACGCGCACGGGGGCGTCGCCACCGATCGTGACCACGTTGTCGCCCCACACCACGCGCGCCTGGCGCGTTTTGCGGCGGGGCAGCGGGCCGGGCAGTACCGGCATACAAGCCTGTTGGTTCATAGCATTACCACCTTGCAATGCGGCGTTGCGCATGGCTGGAGAAACGATGTTCAGGGCAGCGTCAGGCGCGCCACATTATTGCGGTTGGCCGCCTGCAGGTCGACCGGCGTGCCGTTGCGCGTCAGCGACTCGACGCCCTTGACGTTGCCGATCACGATTTTGTACGGCGGCGTGCCGCCGCCACTGAGATCCTGGCCGGCGCGCGCGGTACCGCCGAGCACAACCTTGCCGCTACGGTCGCGGACCTCATACCAGGTGTCCGAGGCGAAACGGATGCGCAGCTCGCCCGCGCCAGCTGCTGCTGCGAGCGCAGGCACCGCCGCCGAAGCGGCTACCGCGGGCACGGCGGCTGGAGCCGGCGCTGCCGAAGGTGCAGGTGCCGCCGAAGGTGCCGGCGCCACCGCCACCGGGCCGCTGGCAGGCAGCGACTCGGACGGCGCGGGGGCGTCGGACGCGGCCATCACGGGCGGCAGCGCGGCCGTGACGGTACCGGGCTCGCTGCCTTGCACCGTGGCTTGCGCCGCCGGGGGCGCCGTGAGGGTTTCCTTGCGCGCCTCGATCCATTGCTTGAAGTGGTCCAGCCCGAACAGCACCCCGCCGCCGATGACAGCGACCACCAGGGCCAGCCAGATCCACCGGCCGCCCGAGCCACCGGAGCCAAAGCGGTTACGGTCGTCGAAACTCTCGTTCAGGCCGCCTTCGCGGCGCATGCCGATTTCCACCACCGGCACGGCCTGCGCGTGGAAACGCGCCAGCAAGGCATCGATGTCGATCTGGAGCATGCGCGCGTAGGCCCGCATCACGCCTTTGGCAAAGGTCACGTCGGGCAGCGCCGCGACGTCGCCCTGCTCGATGGCGGCCAGCTTGTGCGAGGCGACCTTCAGCCGCGCGCTGACATCTTCCAGCGAGAAACGCTGATCCTTGCGCGCTTGCGCCAGGCGTTCGCCAATCTCGCGCGCCACCGCCTCGCGCCCGGCATCCGCGGGGGTACCCCCCGCATGACCCGTCGCTGCAGTCTGGCCTTCGGCGCGCTCGTGCTCACTCATCCCATGCTCCTTGTTCGTATGCGGTCAACTCACGCGAATCGGGGAAACGGCTGCGCAACAGTGCCACCAGGGCATTCTGCGCGGCTACGTCACCCTGACGGCGGGCAATGCGCGCACCCAGCCAGAGGGATTGCGCGCTGACGAAATTGCTGCTGTTGATGCGGCCGACATACTGCTGGGCCCGCTGGTAGTCCCCGCGCTGGTAATACAGCAGCGCCAGGTTGTTGTTGGCTACCGGGTTGTTGCGATCGAAGCGCAGCGCGCCAAACAAGCTCTTCTCGGCTGCCTCGCTGTTGCCATTGCGCAGCTGGCAGGCGCCAAGGCTGGTCAGTGCCTTGCCGGGCCCGCTTGCCGAAGGCGCGTTGACCGCGCGCTCCAGGTAAGGCACGGCCTCGGCATAACGCCCGTTCACGCACAGGAACCAGCCGTAGTTGTTCAGCACGTCGCCATCGTCGGCACGCATGGCCAGCGCGCTACGGAAGCTCTCTTCGGCCAGCGCGCGCTCGTTCATGTTCATGTAGACCAGCGCGCGGATATGGTACGCGTCGACCAGCGTCGGGTCGATCGCGATGGCTTGCTTGGCCTCGTCCAGCGCGACGTTGTACTGCCCGGCTTCAAGGTAGCTGGTAGCCAATTGGAGGCGGATAGTGGCACGCCGGCTCAGCTCGGTCTGGTCGGACGCGGTCTGCAATTCGGGCTTGACCGGCGGCGGCAGCTGGCACGCGGCCAGCAGCACCAGCCCCATCAGGACCGCGACTATCAGACGGGTCATGCAGGCCGGGCCTCTTGCGGCTGGCCGGCCGCGGGCGCCGCCACGATCGGCGTGATTTTGCCGAACTTGCCACGCTGGGCCAGGCGGGTACGGTCCTTGACCTCGCCCGCGAGCTGGCCGCAGGCCGCGTCGATATCGTCGCCGCGCGTCTTGCGGATGGTGGTGACGATGCCGGCGTCCATCAGGACCTGGGCGAAGCGGCGGATCTGCTCGTTGTTCGAGCGCTTGAGCCCCGACTCAGGGAAGGGGTTGAACGGGATCAGGTTGAACTTGCAAGGCACGTCGGCCACAAGCTTCAGCAGTTCCCGGGCATGCTCGACGCCGTCATTGACGCCATCCAGCATGCAGTATTCGAAGGTGATGAAATCGCGCGGGGCAAATTCCAGGTAGCGGCGGCAAGCCGCCATCAGCTCGGCGAGCGGGTACTTCTTGTTGAGCGGCACCAGCATGTCGCGCAACGGATCGTTGGACGCGTGCAGCGATACCGCCAGCGCCACGGGCAAATCCTTGGCCAGTCGGTCCATCATCGGCACCACGCCGGAGGTGGACAGCGTCACGCGCCGGCGCGACAGCCCGTAGGCATGGTCGTCCAGCATCAGGCGCATGGCCGGCACAACCTGGTCATAGTTGAGCAGCGGCTCGCCCATGCCCATCATCACCACGTTGGAGATGACGCGGTCGTCCTTGGCGCCACGGCCCAGTTGGGCACGCATGGCAAACTCGGCCATCCACAACTGGCCGATGATCTCGCCAGTAGTCAGGTTGCGCGAGAAGCCTTGCTTGCCGGTCGAGCAGAACCGGCAATTGACGGCGCACCCCGCCTGCGAAGACACGCACAGCGTGCCGCGCGTCTCCTCAGGGATGTACACCGTCTCCACCGCATCGCCGGCGCCAACGTCCAGCAGCCACTTGCGCGTACCGTCGGCCGACAGGTTGTCGGTGATGACGGCAGGCGAGCGGATCTCGGCGCGCGTGGCGAGCTTTTCGCGCAGCGACTTGGCGAGATCCGACATGGCATCGAAACGGCTGGCGCCGAACTGGTGAATCCAGCGCTGCAACTGCCGCGCACGAAACGGCTTCTCGCCGAGCTCTCCGCAATAGGCGGTAAGCGCGTCCGCATCCAGGTCGAGCAGGTTGACGAGAGTGTTCATGACGGCAGTATCAACTTCAATAGCAGTCTAGTCTTGTGGAATAGACCAGACAATCAGCGGCTGTAAACGTTCATGCCGGGGAAGAAGAAAGCGATTTCGACGGCAGCGGTTTCCGCTGCGTCCGAGCCGTGAACAGCGTTGGCGTCGATGCTGTCAGCGAAGTCTGCACGGATCGTGCCGGCTTCAGCCTTCTTCGGGTCGGTTGCGCCCATCAGGTCGCGGTGCTTGGCAATGGCGTTTTCGCCTTCCAGGGCCTGGATGATGACCGGGCCGGAAACCATGAAGTCCACCAGGTCCTTGAAGAACGGGCGGGCAGCGTGCACTGCATAGAATTGCTCGGCTTCGCCGCGCGACAGGTGAACCATCTTGGCAGCCACGATCTTCAGGCCGGCGGCCTCGAAACGAGCGTAAATCTGGCCGATGACATTCTTTGCCACGGCATCCGGCTTGATAATCGACAGGGTGCGTTCGATCGCCATAAAAACTCCAAAAAATGAAGGGGTTACAATTCAAGTAAACGTGCAATTCTAGCACGAGACGGTTATGGTTTCGAGAAGGCCCATGGCCGCTGGTTCCCCGGAGCCAGCCAAGGCACAACACACACCGCAAAGAGTCCAAAGAAGCACTTGAGATGGCGGGCCATGTGCAGGGAACGCATGAGGCCGGTTGCGATCAAATCATCACCGTCAGCGCGGGTTTTGCGAAAAAAGTGGCCGATACGTTTCACAACCCTTGCAATTCCCTTACTGCGATGCCACATTGGCGTTGTGCCCGCCTGGGTTACCCCGGCGCCTCACCGTTTTGAGACAGGAGTCACCATGGATAACAAGCTGAACACATACAGTTTCGGCAGCGGCACCGCGACGAGCGACGTCGTGGTGCGCAATCGGGTCATGCGCAACACCTACTGGTTGCTTGCCATTTCGATGATTCCCACCGTCATCGGTGCGTGGATCGGCGTCACCACGGGCTTCAGCCTGATGAAAGGCAGCCCCGGCCTGTCGATGATCCTGTTCCTGGGCATCGCGTTCGGCTTCTTCTATGCCATCGAGAAGACCAAGAACAGCAGCATGGGCGTGGTCCTGCTGCTGGCCTTCACCTTCTTCATGGGCCTGATGCTGTCGCGCCTGATCGGGTCGGTGCTGCAGTTCTCCAATGGTCCGGCACTGATCATGTATGCCTTTGGCGGCACAGCGGCGGTGTTCGGCGCCATGGCCACCATCGCTACCGTCAGCAAGCGCGACTTCTCCGGACTGAGCAAATTCCTTTTCGTCGGCGTGATCCTGCTGATCCTGGCCAGCGTCGCCAACATCTGGCTGCAGCTGCCATCGCTGATGATCACGGTTTCGGTGATCGCCATCGGCATCTTCTCAGCCTACATCCTCTTTGACGTGCAGCGCGTGCTGAACGGCGGCGAGACCAACTACATCACGGCAACGCTGGCGATCTACCTGGACGTGTACAACGTCTTCGCCAACCTGCTGGCGCTGCTGGGTATCTTCGGCGGCAACCGCGACTAAGGCGGGCGGCCCGGCCGCCCTACTCCAGACTAAAAAGGCCAGCGCATCCGTGCTGGCCTTTTTCATTGCCGCGACCGCTTGGCCGCGCCAACCCTGCGCCGCTCAGCCGCGGTCGAACACCGCGATCGATTCCACGTGCGAGGTGTGCGGGAACATGTTGACCACGCCCGCGCCGGACAGGCGGTAGCCGGCCTCGTGCACCAGCAGGCCGGCATCGCGCGCCAGCGTGGCCGGGTTGCACGAGACATAGACGATGCGCTTGGGCAGCACGTCGCTACCGGCCTGGGCCAGCTCGCCCAGCGCCTTGCTGACCGCCAGCGCGCCTTCGCGCGGTGGGTCGATCAGCCAGCGGTCAAAACGGCCCAGCGCGGCGATGTCCTCGGCGCCCACCTCGAAGAGGTTGCGGCAGGCGAATTCGGTCTTGTGGTCCAGCCCGTTGATGGCCGCATTGGCCAGCGCCCGGGTGGTCAGGACCTCGCTGCCTTCGATGCCCATCACCGAGCGGCCGCGCGTGGCCAGCGGCAGCGTGAAATTGCCGATGCCGCAGAACAGGTCGAGCAGCCGATCATCCGGCTGCGCGTCCAGCAGGCGAAGCGCGCGGCCGATCAACGCGCGGTTGATCTGGTGGTTGACCTGGGTAAAGTCGGTCGGCTTGAACGGCATGCGGATGTTGAATTCCGGCAGCGTGTAGGCCAGCTCGCGGTCCAGCGGGTAGAACGGCACCACCGTGTCCGGGCCCTTGGGCTGGAGCCAGAACTGCACGCCGTGCTGGTCGGCGAAGGCACGCAGCAGCGCCTCGTCGGCTTCGGTCAGCGGCATCAGGATGCGCAGCACCAGCACGGTCACATCCTGCCCCACCGCCAGCTCGACCTGCGGCAGGCGGTCGCGGATCGACAAACCCGTGATCAGCCCGCGCAGCGGCACCAGCAGAGCCGATACGTGCGGCGGCAGCACTTTGCAGCTCGCCATATCGGCCACATAGCTGCTCTTTCGCTCATGGAAGCCGACCAGCGCCAAGCCCTTCTTCGCCACGTAGCGCACCGTCAGGCGCGCCCGGTAGCGATAACCCCAATCCGGGCCGGCGATCGGGCGGAACACCACGTCCGGGCGCAGCTTCGAAAGGTGCCAGAGATCGTCCTCCAGCACGCGTTGCTTGATAGCCACTTGCGCGCGCGCATCCAGGTGCTGCATCGAACAACCGCCGCATACGCCAAAGTACTCGCAGCCCGGCTTCACGCGCATCGACGAGGCTTTCTTGATCGCGCCCAGGTTTGCCTGCTCGAAACTGGCCTTGCGCTTGAAGCTGCTGTAGCTGACGGTCTCGCCCGGCAGCGCGCCCTCGACGAAAATCACCTTGCCTGGGCTGCCGTCCTCATTGACCAGCCGGCCAACGCCGCGCGCCTCCATGTCGAGGCTGTGGATCTGCACGACGGGCAGCTGCACGGGCGCAGGCTTGACCGATGCGGGCACGGCCGGGGAGGCGGAAGCGCCACCTTCCGGCGCAGAATGGGCTTGCGAGAGAGTCACGGCTTGAGACACCTGGGGAACCTGACGTATTGTTTTGTGAGAGCGCGATTGTAGTCCAGACGCACAGCCGGGCGGCCCTGCGGCGGGCCCGGTGGCACGAAGACCGGGACAAGCGCGCCAGATAAGCGCAACATGGGTGCAGCACGCGCGTGGCAATACCGGCACAGAACACCGGCACCACGCGCCGCGGCAACCAAGCAGGGGGCGACATGGAACTGATTTCCTGGAATATCCAGTGGGGTCGTGGCGCCGACGGGCGCGTCGACCTGGCCCGCACCGTCAGGACGCTGCACGCGATCGCCGATGCCGACGTGCTATGCCTGCAGGAGGTGACGCGCGGCTACTCCGACCTCGCAGGCGACCCTGGCCCCGACCAAGTGGCCGAGCTGGCGGCGCTGTTGCCCGGCTACCGGATCCTCTATGCCCCAGCGGTGGACCGTTTCGCCGCCAACGGCGCGCCGCGCCAGTTCGGTAACCTCATCGCCACCCGCCTTCCCTTGTTCGAAGTATTCCGCCACGCCCTGCCCTGGCCGACCGATCCGACCGTCCCGTCGATGCCTCGCGTGGCGCTGGAAGCGACGGTGCTGACGGGAGACCGGCGCCTGCGCGTGATCTGCACCCATCTGGAGTATTACTCGACACATCAGCGCGCGGCCCAGACCGACGCGTTGCGCGCCTGGCACCGTGAGGCCTGCGAGCACGCCAGCCAGCCCGGCCTGCGCGAGACCGGCCCCGGCCCGTTCACGCCCGAAGCCCGGCCCGCATCCGCCGTGCTGTGCGGTGATTTCAACGGCGCACCGGACGATATCGCTTACCTGCGCATGCTGGCGCCATATGACGGCTGCCACGAAACCGGCATCATCGGCTGGCACGACGCCTGGACGCATACCCACCCCGGCAAGCCCCATGCACCAACTTGCGGCTTGTATGACAAGGACCAATGGCCGCAGGCACCGTTTGCCTGCGATTTCGCCTTCCTGACGGAAGACCTGCTGTCGCGCGTGCTGTGCTGCGAGGTGGATGGTGAAACGCGGGCATCCGACCACCAGCCGATCTATCTGTCGCTGGCGGACGAATAAGGGCCTGTCACGGGGCGCGCCGGGACGCGCTTAGATTTCCGGTTCTTCGTCGTCATCGCCGCCGGCGTACACCGGCTTGATGCGGAAGGACTGGAGGTACTGGATCCACTGGGAGCCCGGCAACTCGGCGAGCGACTCCTGCACGAATTCGATTTCGGTATCGAACTGCTTCGGCGTGAGGCCGCCGCGCATCAGCTGGAAGCGGCAGTACACCAGGTAGGTGTTGACGACGTCGGTCTCGCAGTAGTCGCGGATCGCGGGCAGCTGGCCGTCCTGGTAGGCCTGCCAGACCTTGCTGCCGTCCATGCCCATCTTGCCGGGAAAGCCGCACAGCTTGGCCAGATCGTCCAGCGGTGCGCTGGCGCGGGGCTGGTACATCGCCAGCAGGTCCATCAGGTCCAGGTGCCGCATGTGGTAACGACTGATGTAGTTGTTCCACTTGAATTCGCGGCTATCTGACTCGCTGCCTTCGCCCATTTCCCAGTAGCGCGGCGCGACGATGCCATGCACCAGCCCGCGATAATGCAGCACAGGCAGGTCGAAGCCGCCACCGTTCCACGACACCATCTGGGGCGAGTAGCGCGCCACCAGGTCATAGAACTTCTGGATCAGCACCGCCTCGCCGTCTTCCAGCGTGCCAAGCGAGCCCACATGGAAGACCGGGGTGCCGTCGCGCTGGTTACGGCGCAGCACGCAGGAAATGGCCGCGATGCGCTGCAGGTAGTGTGGCAGGAAATCGGTGCCGTTTTTCTCGCGGCGGGCCGCGAAAGCATGTTCGGCGACCTCGGCATCGGTCATGGAATCGGGATGGTCGTGCAGACGACGCAAACCATCGACATCGGGAATCGTCTCGATGTCGAATACCAGCACAGGTGTCATAGAACAGCGTCCTTGCGCACGCCTTGCGAAGCAAAATGGCGTTTGAGCTTGACCAGCGCCTCTTGCTGGATCTGGCGCACACGCTCGCGCGTCAGCCCCATTTCCTCGGCAAGTTCTTCCAGCGTGGCCGGCTCGATGTGATTAAGCCCGAAGCGGCGCTCGACAACATAGCGGTGCTTTTCGGACAAACGCGCCAACCATTGTTTCATCAGGTTTTCCAGCTCGCGGTGCGCGACTTCCTGGTCGGGCGCAGCGTTGTGCTCGTCCGAGAGGAAATCAAGCAGGCTGGATCCGGGATCGAGATCGAATGGCGTGTCGAGCGAGGTGGTGTGCTCGTTGAGCGCGAGCACGTCTTGTATTTCGTCGGGGGTCTTGCCCAGCAAGTGGGCAATGTCTTCCAGGCTGGCATCGCGGCCGTCGGTGCCGCCCTTCTCCAGATGGCGCTTGGCGCGCAGCACCTGGTTGAGTTCGCGGATGACATGGACCGGCAGGCGTACGGTGCGGGCCTGGTTCATGATGGCGCGCTCGATGCTCTGGCGTATCCACCATGTGGCGTAGGTCGAGAAACGGAATCCGCGGGAGGGATCGAATTTCTCGATGGCATGCATCAGGCCGAGATTGCCTTCCTCGATCAGGTCCAGCAGCGGCACGCCGCGATTGAGGTAGCCCTTGGCGATGCTGACCACCAGCCGCAGGTTACGCTCGATCATGACCTGCCGCGCCGAGAAATCGCCGCCCTTGGCCAGGGTGGAAAAATGCAGCTCTTCGGGCGCGGACAGCAGCGGCTTGATGCTGATGCGATTCAGGTAATGCTGGACGGTATCGGCTGCCAGCTCGGTGTGCAGCACGGTGCGGAAGTCGTCGTGATCGGGCGCGGCGGGCTCGGCGGTGGCCTCGCCCTCTTCTTCGTCCTCGGATTCTTCTTCGTCCTCGTCGCGGGCCTGGCGCTCGACTTCCTCGACCATCAGGTCGGCCTCGCGCAGGCCTACCGCCGTACCCGTGGTGATGGGCTCATCGGTAAGCGGAACCAGGTCGGCGGCCGGGTCCTGGCCGTAGGCCTCGGAATCTGCATCGGCATCGGCTTGCGCCACGCCAGTGGACTGCTGCAACTCCGGCTGCTTGGGACGCCGAGCGCGGCTGGTGCTTCCGGTGGAGACAGTTTTCTGGCGTGGCATGAACCCTCACTGTGGCGGCAGATACCGCATCGGATCGACTGGTTTCCCGTTCTTGCGTACCTCGAAATGCAGCTTCACACGATCGGTGTCACTGTTACCCATCTCTGCAATCTTTTGTCCCTTGCGGACCGTTGCCTGCTCCGTCACCAGCACCTTGTCGTTGTGGCCGTACGCAGTGAGATATGTATCGTTGTGTTTGATGATGACAAGATTCCCGTAGCCGCGCAAGGGGCCAACGTGAATCACGCGGCCATCGTCGGCTGCCTGCACCGGATCGCCCTTTTTGCCGGCAATATCGATGCCCTTGTTGCCTTTTTCGTCGAAATGCCCGATCAACTGGCCGGTGACCGGCCATGCCAGCTTGACCGAGCCATCGGCGGCGGGCGCGGAAGCCCCGCCAGCGGTGGCTGTCGACGGAACCGGCGTGGGCACCGGGCGGGCCTGGTCGATCGGCTGGCCCTGCACGCCGCCTGGCGCCACCGGCATGGTGGCGACACCGGTGCCCGCGTTGACGTCGGCACCCGGAGGCGCCACGCGCAACAATTGGCCCACTTCGATCTGGTTGGCGTTGGCCAGCGAATTCCAGGCCGCGACATCGCGGTAGGACTGGCCGTTCTCGAGCGCGATTCGATAAAGCGTATCGCCTCGCTTGACGCGATAGTATCCAGGCGGCGCGGGCTCCAGCGGGACGACACCGGCGACGCCGGCTCCGGAGGTGCGGTCCACCACGGGCGCCGGCATGGGCGAGGAGGCACAGGCGGCCAGCAGGGCCAGCAGCAGGGAGGCGGTAGCGAGCTGCCCGGCGCGGGCGAAACGTTCCGTGTTCACGATATTGTGCATAGTTCGACTCAGATGGTGCCCGATTTTAATGGCACAAAGAAAACGGCTTCAAGCGCGGTCCGGTGAAATCGATGCCGGTTACGCCGCTCGATCAACAACAATTGCTGTGTGACGGTCTGCCCGGGCCCGCCGGCGGGGGGAGCCACCGCCACGGGCGCAATCAGCCGCCCGCCAATGGCAAGCTGCTCCAGCAACGCCTGAGGCACCTCCATGCCGGCCGCCGCCAGGATAATCGACGAAAACGGCGCCGCCTGGGGTAAACCCAGCATGCCATCGCCATAATGCAGGCGCAGGTTTGGCACTCGCAGCGGCCGCAAGTTCGCCTTGGCTTGTTCGTGCAGCGGACGAATCCGCTCGATGGAGAACACTTCACGCGCCACCAGGCTCAGCACCGCCGCCTGGTAGCCGCAGCCGGTGCCGATTTCCAGCACGCGCTCCAGCGGTTCATCCGCGCCGAGGCCATCGCGCAACAGCTCGATCATGCGAGCCACCACCGACGGCTTGGAGATGGTCTGCTGGTGGCCGATCGGCAACGCCGCGTCTTCATACGCTTGCGATGACAGGCCGGGCTCGACAAACAGGTGGCGCGGGATGGTGGCAATCGCGTCAAGCACGCGCTCGTCGCGGATGCCGGCGGCGACGAGCCGCGCCGCCAGCGCGCCGCGCGCCCGCTCCGAGGCCATGCCGCCGCCGCCCGCCGTGGCGGCGCTGGCGCGAGCCTGCACGGCGCTCGCTGCCGGGGTGGGCGCGGCAGGCGCCTTGGCCGCGCGCGATTTGGCGGCCATCGCCGCGCCGCGCGCGCCGCCCACGGCAGGCATGCCGGCGGTACGCGCCGGCGCGGGCTTGCGCTCGACCACCGCGTCCAGCGACAGGGGAAACTTAGGGCGACGCGGGACGGAACTCATGACGGCCGGCTACTGCGCGCGGCAGGGCTTATGCCAGCCACTGGTTGATCTGCTCGAGCTGCCCGCGGTGAGTCAGGTCCAGCTGCAAAGGGGTCAGCGACACGAAGCCTTCGCCCGTGGCGTGGAAATCCGTGCCCTCGCTCGCATCGCGCGCATCGCCGGCGGGCCCGATCCAATAGTTGGTATCGCCGCGCGGGTTGACCTGCGTGATCACCGGCTGGGATGGATGGCGCTTGCCGAGCCGGGTGGCACGGTAGCCCTTGATGTGTTCGAACGGCAGGCTGGGAATATTGACGTTGAGCAGGAACGGCTCGGCCGCGGGCTTGGCGATATAGCGCTCGACGATGTCGCGCGCCACGCGCGCGGCGGCGTCGAGGTGGGTCCAGCCTTTGTCCACCTGCGAAAAGGCGATCGAGGGAATGCCAAGCAGGAAGCCCTCGATGGCGGCGGCGACCGTGCCGGAATACAGCACGTCCTCGCCCATGTTCTGGCCCTGGTTGATGCCGGACACCACCAGGTCGGGCTTCTCGTCAAGCAGGCCGGTCAGCGCGATATGCACGCAATCGGTTGGCGTGCCGTTGACGAAGCGGAAACCCTTCTGCACGCCCTCCCGGGCTTCATAGATGGACAGTGGCCGCTGCAATGTCAGCGAGTTGGAAGCACCGCTGTGGTTTTGCTCAGGCGCAATCACCGTGATGCGCGCCAGCGGCGCCAGCGCGGCATGTAGCGCGGCTAGCCCCGGCGCCAGGTAGCCGTCATCGTTTGCGAGGAGGATATGCATGGCCGAGATTGTACCTGACAAGGCTGCCGCAAGCGCCCTGTGCGCAGCGCAAATCATGGCGCAAAGCAGCGCCCGCGGCAGGCTCGCCAGCTTGTAACAGAACGACCGTGCTATTTTTGCGCTACACTTGCCCGAGCCTGCCTGGCGCAACTGGCATGGACCTCGCGTGCACCGCGCATGCACCCTTTTGCGCCATCTTCAGCCGGGCATCGAACATATCACTGGAGACATGATGAAAGCCGTACTGTGCAAAGCCTGGGGCCCGCCTGATTCGCTGGTTCTCGAAACCCTGCCCGACCTGGTGCCCGGCGCGGGCGAAGTGGTCATCGACGTAAAGGCAGCCGGCGTGAATTTTCCCGACGTCCTCATCATCCAGAACAAATACCAGGCCAAGCCGCAACTGCCGTTCTCGCCAGGCTCGGAGCTGGCCGGCGTGGTCAACGCGGTCGGCGAAGGCGTGACGCACGTCAAGCCCGGCGACAATGTCATCGCCTACCTGGGCAACGGCGCCTTCGCCTCGCAGGCCAAGGCCCCCGCCGCCGCAGTCGTGCCGATGCCGCCGGGCATCGACTTCGAGACCGCCGCGGCGTTCACCCTCACCTATGGCACCTCGCACCACGCGGTGATCGACCGGGGTGAGCTAAAGGCCGGCCAGACCATGCTGGTACTCGGCGCTGCCGGCGGCGTGGGCCTGGCTGCCATCGAAATCGGCAAGGCCATCGGCGCGCGCGTGATCGCCGCCGCTTCCACCGACGAGAAGCTCGCGGTCTGCAAGGACCATGGCGCCGATGCGCTGATCAACTACAGCACCGAAGACCTGCGTGAACGCGTGAAGGCGCTGACCGACGGCCGCGGCCCCGATGTGATCTATGACCCGGTGGGTGGCATCTACGCCGAGCCGGCGTTCCGCTCGATCGGCTGGCGCGGCCGCTACCTGGTGGTGGGCTTTGCCAATGGCGAGATCCCGAAGCTGCCGCTGAACCTGGCGCTGCTCAAGGGCGCCTCGCTGGTGGGCGTGTTCTGGGGCGACTTTGCGCGGCGCGAGCCCAAGGCCAACCAGGCCAACATGGCGCAGATGCTGGGCTGGATGAAGGAAGGCAAGATCCGCCCGCACATCTCCGCGCGCTATGCCCTGGAACAGGCGCCGCAAGCCCTGAAAGACATGGAAGCCCGCAAGGTCACCGGCAAGATCGTCATCGTGCCTTGATGCAGCGCGCCTTTGGCGCCGCGCAAAAGAAAAAAGGCGCCTGGGGCCGTAGCACCAGGCGCTTTTTTTTTGCTCAGTGGCGCTTCACGCAGCCATAAGGGCGCGCATCAGAAGCGATGCTGCAAGCCGGCGGTCACGCCCACCTGGTTGTTCGCATGGCCGATGAAGTCCCGGGACAAGCTCACGTTCTGCCCGTTGCGCGCCTTGGCATAACCGCCCGACAGGTAGGCCGTGGTGCGCTTGGACAGCGCGTACTGGGCGCGCACCGAGAACAGGATCGGATCGGCATCGCTGCCGCCCTTGATGTTCTGCTTGTAGACCGCGCCATACAACGTGAACGCCGGCGTGAAGTCATACGAGGCGCCGCCCCAGTACATGTCGCTGCGGTGAGACGCGGCAGCCGTGGTGAAGGTCCGCTTGTAGTTGCGATAGCCCGCGTAGAGCTTGAGGTCGCCGAAGTCGTAGCTGGCGCCGGCGTGGATGCCCTGGATGTAGTCCGTGACATCGGCGGGCGTGGTGCTCGTGCCCGCGCCGTTCTGGCGATCCCAGGTTGCGGCCGCCGCAAAGCCACCCGAGCTGTAGCCTACGCCGAGATCGTACTTGGACAAGCTCTTGAAGCTGCCGGCCACTTCGCCCAGTGCCACCGTGGCGCCAAGCTTCACGCCGCCAAACGTGCCGTCGTAGCGGATCGCGTTGGAAGCGCGCGAGAAAAAGCCGTCCTTGCGATCGCCGGTAGCGGTCGCCGAGGTCGCCCACGAGTAATTCGGCGCGTAGCCCATCGGGTCGAACGGCAGCATGAAATCGTAGGTGGTGGTGAAGGTGCGGCCCAGCACCACTTGCCCGTACTTGCTGGACAAGCCAACGATGGCGCGGCGATCGAACAGCGTGCCGTCGGAATCCAGCCGGCCGGTATCGATGCCGATGCCGCTCTCCAGCTGGAACAGCGCCTTGAGCCCGCCGCCCAGGTCCTCGCTGCCGCGCATGCCCCAGCGCGAGGTGTTCTTGCCGCCCGAGGTCATCTTGAGCACCGAGCCGTTCGGTCCGGCATGGCTGGCGTATTCGATGCCGGCATCCATGATGCCGTACAGGGTCACGCTGGATTGCGCCGCGGCGCCACCGGCCAGGCTCATGGCCATCGCTGCCAGCGCGATCGATTTGAACTTCATGCTGTCTCCTCTTGTGATTTGTGCTTGTTGTGGTGATGTCGGGGCAGGCCCCCCGGGATGGCACGCATGGTATGGCAGGCGCACTTTCAGTTCGCTTTCGAAATTCGACGGATTTCATCGCCGCGCGAGCGATTGGGGTTAGGAGTTTCCCTAGCTTCAAAGTCGTGCCGGATACCTGTATTTCTCAGCGCGGCCCGCCTTTCCGGCCCTCCCCGCTTTCACCGATTTCACCCGGGTGCCCCGCCCCCGCCAAGAGAATGCGAATCCTGCTCGTTGAAGACAATGTGATGCTGGCTAATGCCCTGGTCGAGGCGCTCAGCCAGGCGGGCTTCGCCGTCGACTGCATGCACGATGGCCGCGCGGCGGATCATCTGCTCTCGACCCAGGATTACGCGCTGGTCATCCTCGACCTGGGCCTGCCCAAGCTCGATGGCCTGGAGGTGCTGCGACGCCTGCGGCAGCGGCGCAATGCCATGCCCGTGTTGATCCTGACGGCGCACGGCTCGGTCGAGGACCGCGTGAAGGGACTCAACCTCGGCGCCGACGACTACCTGTCCAAGCCCTTCGACCTGTCGGAGCTGGAAGCCCGCGCACGCGCGCTGATACGCCGCAGCTTTGGGCACGAGAGCACGCAGCTGCAATGCGGCACGCTGTGCTACGACGGCATCAGCCGCGCCTTCGTGCTGGGCGGCGTACCCCTGGCGCTGACCCGGCGCGAGCGCGCCGTGCTCGAGGTGCTGATGCTGCGCGACGGACGCGCCGTCAACAAGGAAGCCATGTCGGAGAAGATTTTCGGCATCGACGAATCGGTCAACCCGGACGCCATCGAAATCTACGTGCACCGCCTGCGCAAGAAGCTCGAAGGCAGCGGCGTGGCCATCGTGACCCTGCGCGGGCCGGGCTACCTGCTGGACGCCTGCACGCAAGCGGGCGCGGCCACGCCTGCCGCCCGATGAAAGTCCCGAGCCTGCGCCTGCAGCTCTCGCTCTGGCTGCTGCTGCCGTTGCTGCCCTGCTGGCGCTGGACGCTTGGATGACCTATCACCGCGCGATGGATGCCGCCGACGTGGCGTTCGACCGCACGCTGGAAGCCTCGCTCAAATCGATGCGCGAAGGCATCCGCTTGCATGAAGGCCGCTTCGCCATCGAGGTCCCCTACCTGGCGCTGGAGATCTTCGAATCCGAGGCCGGCAGCCGGATCTACTACGTGATTCGCGACGAGCACGGCGCCACGCTGACCGGCTACGACGACCTGCCGATGCCGGCCACGCCAAAGCAACCGCTCTACAAGACCGTCTTCTACGACGCCGCTTTCCGCGGCGAGCCGGTACGCATGGCAGCGCAGCCGCTACCGGTGCGCGACATGCCGTCGGGGCAGGCGCGGCTGGTCTGGGTGCTGGTCGGCGAGACCATCGAGCCGCGCCAGTCGCTGGCGCACGAGATCCTCGCCGGCTCGCTGCAGCAGGAGATGGTGCTGGTCACGCTGGCGCTGGGCATCGTGTGGTTCGGCGTGCGGCGCGGCCTGCGGCCACTGCACCGGCTCAGCGCCGCGGTGGCCGAGCGTGGCGCCGACGACCTGGCGCCACTGGAACAGAAAGACCTGCCTGCCGAAATGAAGCCCCTGGTCGAGGCGATCAACCAGTACGTCGCGCGCCTGCACCGCATGTTGCTGGCGCGCAAGCGCTTCTTTGCCGATGCCGCCCACCAGTTGAAGACCCCGCTGGCCATCATGCAGGCGCAATCCGAGCTGGCGCTGCGCGAGCAAGATGACGAACGCATGCGCCGTCACCTGCGGCCGCTGCACGAGACCGTGCGCCACGCCGCCAAGGGCGTACAGCAACTGCTGTCGCTATCGCGCCTGGAGCCGGACAGTGGCTACGCGCCGGCATTGCAGCCCTTGCGCCTGGACCTGCTGGCCAGGGAAGCGGCGCTCGAATGGACATCGGTGGCGCTGGCCAGCCAGGTCGATCTTGGCTTTGAAGCGCCGGCGCCGGTGCAGGTCATGGGACAGGCAGAACTGCTGCAGGAACTGATCGGCAACCTGGTGGATAACGCGATCCGATATGCCGGCCCGGGTGCGCAGGTGACGGTGCGCGTGGGCGACCCGGATCACCAGCCATTGCTGCAGGTCATCGATAGCGGCCCCGGTGTTGCCGATGAAGAGCGCGACAAGGTGTTCCACCGCTTCTATCGTGGCGAATCCAACCAGGCGCAGCAAGGCAGCGGCCTGGGCTTGCCAATCGTGCGCGAGATCGCGCGCGCGCATCGTGCCGCCGTGACACTCGAGAAGACGCCCGGCACGGGCCTGACCGTCAGCGTGCGTTTTGCGCCGGCGACGGGCACCGGCGCGGGACCGGACCCGCTGCACGCCGCCTAAGGCGGGCAATTGGTCGGTACTGCCAGTTCCTGCCGCAGCGGATTGATCTTCAGGCTCGGCCGGAGGAAGATTCCTCCGGCCGTTTTCCTGGCTGGTCGCGTGCTCGCCTTACAAGCGTTCGGTCTCGCCGCTGCGCGGCTGCCACTTCATCAGGCGCTTCTCGACCACGCCCACCATGGTGTCCAGCACCAGCGCCGCCGCGGTCAGCACCACGATGCCGGCAAACACGGTGTTGATGTCGAAGGTGCCCTCAGCCTGCAGGATCAGGTAGCCGACGCCGCGCGCCGAGCCCAGGTACTCACCCACCACCGCGCCCACGAAGGCCAGGCCGACGGAGGTGTGCAGCGAGGAAAACACCCAGCTGGTCGCGCTTGGCAGGTAGACATGGCGCAGCAGCTGCTTGTGGTTCGCGCCCAGCATGCGCACATTGGCCAACACCACGGGGCTGACTTCCTTGACGCCCTGGTAGACGTTGAAGAACACGATGAAGAACACCAGCGTCACCGCCAGCGCTACCTTGGACCAGATGCCCAGGCCGAACCAGACGGCAAA
The DNA here is from genome assembly GCF_054589115.1 of Cupriavidus sp. 8B. Classification (NCBI taxonomy): domain Bacteria; kingdom Pseudomonadati; phylum Pseudomonadota; class Betaproteobacteria; order Burkholderiales; family Burkholderiaceae; genus Cupriavidus; species Cupriavidus sp. 8B. The sequence continues at coordinate 107,933 of NZ_BAAILO010000381.1, forward strand.
GATCGGTGCCAGGATCACGCGCGGCATCGAGTTCATCGCCTTGATATAGGGATCCAGGATGGCTGAGGTGAGCGGGCTGAGCGCCAGCCACAGGCCAACGCCAAGGCCGGCGGCCGTGCCGATGCCAAAGGCCAGCAGCGTCTCGATCAGGGTCACGCCGAGGTGGACGTAGATGTCGCGCTCGACGACAAACCAGTTCCAGATGCGCTGGGCCACCATGAGCGGCTCACCGAAGAAGAAAGCAACCTGCTGCGAGCGCGTGGCGGCATGCCAGGCGCCGATGATCACAACGAGGACGAGCAACTGCCAGAATCGCAGCATGCCCTTGGAGTCGGGACGGAAAGCCATGGGAATCGAAACTCGAATTGAAATCAGACCGGATTGAATGGGAAGGCAACGCGCCGGGCCATCTCAGGCGACCTTGCGCTGCTGTGCGTAGCCCTTGAGGACTTCCTCGCGCAGCACGTCCCAGATGGCCGCGTGCAGCTCGACGAAGCGCGGATGGTTGCGGATCTCGGCCACGTCGCGCGGGCGCGGCAGGTCGATGGCGAACTCGCCGATCGGGTGCGTGCCGGGACCTGCCGACAGCACCACCACGCGATCGCTCATGGCGATGGCCTCGTCAAGGTCGTGGGTGATGAACAGCACCGCCTTGCGCTTGGCCGCCCACAGCTCCAGCACCTCGTTTTCCATCAGCTGGCGGGTCTGGATGTCGAGCGCGGAGAACGGCTCGTCCATCAGGATGATGTCCGGATCGAGCACCAGGGTCTGGGCCAGGCTCACGCGCTTGCGCATGCCGCCGGAGAGCTGGTGCGGATAGCGGTCGCCGAAGCCGCCCAGGCCAACGCGGCGCAGCCAGGTTTCGCCCTCCTGCTCCGCTTGGGCGCGCGCCATGCCGCGGAACTCAAGCCCGGCGATGACGTTGTCCAGCGCGCTGCGCCACGGCATCAGCGCCTCGGCCTGGAACATGTAGCCGGCACGGGTGTTGATGCCGCGCAGCGGCTCGCCGAACACCCGTACCTCGCCGATCGAAGGCTGCAGCAAGCCGGCCCCCACATTGAGCAAGGTGGACTTGCCGCAGCCGGTCGGCCCCACCACGGAGACGAACTCGCCGGGCTGGATGTCCAGGGTAGTCTCCTTGACGGCGGTATAGCGCTGGCTGCGAACGTCGCGGGAGACGAAGGTGCAGGTGACGTTGTCGAGGGAAAGTGCGGGAGTGCTCATGGCAGGCTCTTGGCGGGTTCGGTGCTGAATGACGCAACGGGTGCGATGGATTCAGGCACCGCGACACCGCGCGATAGTAATGACGTGGAAAGCAGGTTCAGGACGGCGCGCCGGATGCCATGGGTGGCATCGGTGCGCGCCAATGCAAAGGCCCGCTGCACGCAGCGGGCCGCCGGCACCCTGGGCGCAGGCGATGCCTTACTTGTACTTGGCGTTCGCCTTCTGCACGAAGGTGTTGGTGAAGGTATTCTCCAGCTTGATGGTCTTGCCCTTCAGGTCCGGGTCGAACTGTTGCAGCGTGTTGAGCGCGGTCTTGGGGCCGTCAGCCGGCATGCTGCCGTCCGGCGAGATGGCTTCCTTGACCTTTTCCCAGGCGGACAGGTACAGCGCGCGGTCGCCCAGCAGGTAGCTTTCCGGCACGGTCTTGACGATGTCCGACGGGCCAGCCTTTTGCAGCCACTTGAGCGCGCGCACCATGGCGTTGGTGAGCGCCTGCGTGGTGTTCGGGTTCTGCTGGATAAAGGCGGTGGACGCGTACAGGCAACCCGACGGCATATTGCCGCCAAAGACAGCCTGGGTGTCCTTCAGCGTGCGGGTGTCCGAGGCGATGCGCACTTCATTCTTCTGGGTCAGCATCGACACCACCGGATCGAGGTTGGCCATCGCGTCGATCTGGCCGGAGCGCATGGCCGCCACCGCGCCGGCGCTGGCGCCGACACCGATGAAGGACACGTCCGATGCCTTCAGGCCGGCTTTTGCCAGCACGAAGTTGGCCATCATGTTGGTGGAGGAGCCCGGCGCGGTCACGCCGATCTTCTTGCCCTTCAGGTCGGCCACCGACTTGAAGTTGGGCATGGTCTTGTTGGAGACCACCAGCACGATCTGCGGGGCGCGGCCCTGCAGCACGAATTCCTGGTACTGCTGGCCCTTGGATTGCAGGTTGATGGTGTGCTCGTAGGCGCCGGAGACCACGTCGGCACTGCCGCCCACCACGGCCTGCAGTGCCTTGGCGCCGCCGGCGAAGTCGACGATCTCGACGTCGAGGCCTTCATCCTTGAAGTAGCCGAGGCGCTCGGCAATGGTCAGCGGCAGGTAGTAGAACAGGTTCTTGCCGCCCACGGCGATGGTGATCTTGGTCTTCTCGGGCTTGCCCTGTGCCTGGGCGTAGCCGCCAAAGGTGAACCAGCCCGCCAGGAACAGCGCCAGCGCGAGCAGCGCCTGCTTCCAGAATTTCTTGTTATACATTTCTCTCTCCTACCTGATTACCCGTCGACTGCCGCTCTCGCGCTGATGCATGCCATCGTGTGCCACGTCTTTTCGTGGTGCCGCGTAGCGGCAAGTTGCGATGCTAGCCGATGCCGCGCCAGGCCGCATCGGGATCAACACCTATGCTGCACCGGCATGCACCGGTGAGCGAGCATCGAAGATACAGGTTGCGCCTTTCGGCCGGCTTACTGCCGGCACCGGGGGCACGCATCATTCCGCGTGGATATCGGCCGCCTTGATGACCTTGGCCCAGCGCGCCAGCTCGTTGCGCTGATAGGCGGCGAGCTGCGCCGGGCCCATGAACTTCGCCTCGGCGCCGAGCTCCTCCGCCTTCTTGCGGAAGGCCTCTGTCTGCATGATGCGGTCGATCTCGCCGGCGAGCTTGTCGATGATCGGCTTGGGCGTGCCGGCCGGCGCGTACATGGCGAACCAGGACGACACATCCAGATCGGGGTAGCCCGCTTCCGGCGCGGAGGGCACGTCCTTCAGGCTGGGCAGGCGCTGCTTGCTGGTGACCACCAGCGGGCGCAGCTTGCCGCCCGCGATATGCCCCATCAGCGGCGGCGGCGTGGTGATGGTGAGATCCACCGAGCCACCCAGCAGGTCGGTCATGGCCGGGCCGGTGCCTTTGTATGGGACATGGGTGATCTGGATGCCGGCCATCTGGTTCAGCAACTCAGTGGAGACGTGCTGCAGCGAGCCGTTGCCCGACGACGCGTAGTTGAGCTTGTTGGGGTTGGCCTTAGCATAGGCCACCAGTTCCTTGAGCGTCTTCACCGGCAGGCTCGGCCGCACCACTAGCACCTGCGGCGCCGACAGGATGTTGGCGACCGGCGCGAAGTCCTTCACCGGGTCCCACGCGTTCTTCATCAGCAGCGGCGAGATGACCTGGTAGCCCGAGTACTGCACCATCAGCGTGTAGCCGTCCGGCTTGGCGCGCGCCACCGTCTGCGCGGCGATGCCGCCCGAGCCGCCCGGACGGTTGTCCACCACCACCGGCTGGCCGAGGGCCTTGGACAGGGGCTCGGAGATCATGCGCGCGGCCAGGTCAGTCGTGCCGCCGGCTGCGGCGGACACCACCAGCGTGACCGGGCGCGTTGGGTAGGCGCCGTCCTGCGCCCAGGCGGCCGTGCCGGCCAGGCCGGCGGCGGCCAGCGCCACGACGGCGAGCGTCTTGCGGCGCGCAGGCGAGACGGACGTGGAAGATTGGGGACGTGCGGCGGCAGATGCCGGATTGCGAGGCATGGAGTGTCTCCTGCTTGGTGCTTGTTGATCTTGGTTTTTTGTTCAGCGCCCGCCGGCCCTCGCCGTGCGGTGCGCACCCGTCCTTCGGGATTCTTGCCGCGCAGCGGGCGTCAGCCCTGCCCGGCGAAATGCTCGGCCAGCCAGGCCGGCGGCTGATGCGTGCGCAAGCGCGTGCCGGCACGCAGCAACTGGCTGGCGGTGTCGCGCTGGACCAGCGCCGGCAAACCGGCCACCACATCGAGCAGGCGCGCCAGGTCCACCCCGGTGTCCACGCCCATGGCGTCGAACATATGCACCAGTTCCTCGGTGCTGACGTTACCGCTTGCGCCGGGCGCAAAGGGGCAACCGCCCAGGCCGCCGGCGGCGGCATCGAAACGGGTCACGCCCGTTTGCCATGCGGCCAGCGCGTTGGCCAGGCCCATGCCGCGGGTGTTGTGCAGGTGAATGGTGAGGCCCGCCTGCGGCAGGCTTTGCCCGAAGCGCGCGCACAGCGCGGCCACCTGCGTGGGATACGCCATGCCGGTGGTGTCGCACAACGTGATGCCCGCCGCGCCAGCATGGGCGAAGGACTCGGCCAGCGCCATCACGGCATCGGCGTCGACCTCGCCCTCGAAGGGGCAGCCGAACACGGTGGACAGCGACACATTGACCGGCACGCCGGCCGCGTTGGCCGCCTCGATCATCGCCAGCAGCTGGGCCTGCGACTGGGCGCGCGTCATGCGCAGGTTGGCGCGGTTGTGCGTCTCGCTGGCCGACATCACCAGGTTGAGCTCATCGGGCCGGCACGACAGCGCGCGCTCCAGGCCGCGCAGGTTCGGCACCAGCGCGGTGTAGCGCACGCCCGCGCCGCGCTGCATGCGGTGCATCACCGCTTCGGCATCGGCCAATGCGGGGATGGCCTTGGCCGAGGTAAAGGACGTGGCTTCGATGCGGGCAAAGCCGCAGGCGGACAAGGCGTCCAGGAAGGCCACCTTGGCGTCGGTCGGGACCACGGCCGGCTCGATCTGCAAGCCGTCGCGTGGCGCGACTTCGTTGATCTCGATGCGGGCCGGGCCGCGCGGCATGGATGGCGCGCTCATGCCACCACCCCGCGTGCGCGCATGTCGGCAATGGTGGCGGCGTCGAAGCCGGCCGCCTCCAGCACGCTGTCGGTATGCTCGCCCAGCGTGGGCGCGCGGTCATGGATGGCGCCCGGGCTGCCCGAGAGCTTGGGCATGATGCCAGGCACTTCGACCGTCAGGCCGCTGGCTGCGGTCACGCTTTCGATCACGCCGCGCGCACGGTAGTGCGGGTCCTCCGAGATGTCCTTGACCGTGTAGATGCGCCCGGACGGCACTTCGGCCTGCTTGAGCACCGCCAGCGCATCTTCCACGCTTTGCGTGCGCGTCCACGCGGTGATGGCCGCATCGATCTCGTCGACGCGCTTGACGCGGCCGTCGTTGCGCGCGAGCGCCGGATCGTCACCCAGGTCGGCGCGGCCGATGGCATGCATCAGGCGCTTGAAGATGGCGTCGCCGTTGGCGGCCACCAGCACGTACTCGCCGCTGGCGCAGGGATAAGCGTTGGATGGCGCGATGCCGGGCAAGGCGCCGCCAGCCGGCTGGCGCACGGCGCCAAAGGCCGAGTATTCGGGCAGCAGGCTTTCGCTCAGGTTGAACAGCGACTCGTACAGCGCCACGTCGATCACCTGCCCTTCGCCGCCGCGCGCATCGCGCTCGTACAACGCCAGCAGCACGCCGAGCGCTCCATGCAGGCCGGCAATGGTGTCGCCCAGCGACAGGCCGGCGCGCACCGGGGCACGGCCCGGCTCGCCGGTCAGGTAGCGCAGGCCGCCCATGGCCTCGGCCACCGCGGCAAAGCCCGGCTCGTCCTTCTTCGGACCGGTCTGGCCGTAGCCGGACACGCGCACCATGATCAGGCCGGGGTTTTCCGCGCGCAGCGCTTCATAGCCCAGGCCCCATTTCTCCATGGTGCCGGGACGGAAGTTCTCGATCAGCACGTCGGCCTCGGCGGCCAGCTTGCGCACCACGGCCTGCCCTTGCGGATTGCGCAGGTCGATGCAGATAGACTGCTTGTTGCGCGATTGCGCTTCCCACCAGACGGAGGTGTCCTCGTAAAGCATGCGCCATTTGCGCAGCGGGTCGCCCTGTCCGGGCGGCTCCACCTTGACCACGTGGGCGCCAAAATCGGCGAGGGTCTTGGCGGCGAAGGGGCCGGCAATCAGTTGCCCGAGTTCGAGTACCCGAATGCCTTCGAGGATCTGTCGCGCCATGGTGGGGGTGTCTCCGTGCGGTGTGGATTACAGCGTGCGTGTGCCAAAAGGATGCGCCGCGGCCAGTGCGGCCAGTGCGGCTGGCAGCACGCCTTGTTTCGACGCAGTGTGCCCCAGCCGGGCGGCTGGCGGAATCGGCATTCGGAGAAGCGGGCCTTCTCGGAACGCGAAAGCCCCGGACCAGCCACGAGAACCGCGCGAATCAGCGCCGGGGCTTCAGAAGGGCCGGGGCGTCAGAAGGGCGCGCGATCACCGCAAAGGTGGGTGATGAGCAGCCGCGCCGACACCGTCAGGCCGGCGGGATCGCGCATGCCGATCAGCAGCGTGCGGCGCGCCCAGGCATCCTGCAGCCCCACCAGCGACAGACCCATCGACTGCACATGGGGCTCGGCCGCGATGCGCGGCAACACGCCCACGCCCAGCCCCGCCATCACCATGCGGCACATGGCGTCGAAGCTGCGCACCTGGATGCGCAGGCGGAAAGGCCGGTCGAGCCGGCTGCTTTCCTCCAGCAGGCGGGCCGCCAGCGAGGTGACCTGCGGCAGGCTGACGAAGTCGTATTCCAGCGTGTCCGCATAGCGCACGGGCCCGCGCTCGGACAGCGGATGGCCCGGCGGCGTGACCAGCACCAGTTCGTCCTGCCGGTACTCCACCGTGACCAGGCCCGCGCTGGGCGTGCGGTCGGCAAAGATGCCCACATCCGCGCGGTTCTCCACCAGCGCGGCCACGATCTCGCTGCTGTTCTGCTCCTCGAGCTCGATGCGGATGGTGGGATGCAGCGCCATGAAGGTCGCCAGGTCGTCGGGCAGGAACTGCGTGATGGCCGAGGTGTTGGCGCACACGCGCACCTGGCCGCGCACGCCGCTGGCGTAGTCCGACATCACGCCGGCCATGCGTTCCACGTCCTGCAGGATGGTCAGCGCATGGTGAAAGCACGCCTGCCCGGCCTCGGTCAGCTGCACCCCGGCCGCGTGGCGGAAGAACAGCGGCGCGCCAACGGCGGCCTCCAGGTCGGAAATACGCTTGCTGGCCGCCGCCACCGCCAGGTGCGACTGGCGCGCGCCGGCGGAAATGCTGCCCTGGCGGGCCACGGCCACGAACAAGCCAAGCGTGACAAGGTCGAAACGGGCGAGATTCATGCGATCGTGACCCGGCGCACGGACCCATGCATGGCGATACGATCGGGCACGGCTACACCGCGCGCCGGTCCATCACCGCGCGGGCAATGGTGCCGGCATCGACGTATTCGAGCTCGCCGCCCACCGGCACGCCGCGCGCCAGGCGCGACACCTTGAGGCCGCGCGCCTTGAGCATCTCGCCGACGTAGTGCGCCGTGGCCTCGCCTTCGCTGGTGAAATTGGTGGCGACGATCACCTCCGTCACCGGCCCGCCCATGGCGGGATCGGTGGCGCGCGCCAGCAGCCGGTCCAGGTGGATCTCGCGCGGGCCGATGCCGTCGAGGGGCGAGAGCCGGCCCATCAGCACGAAATACTGGCCGCGATAGGTCAGCGTCTGCTCGATCATGATCTGGTCGGACGGCGTCTCCACCACGCACAGCAGCGAGGCGTCGCGCCGCTCATCCAGGCAGGTCGAGCAGATCTCCTGCTCGGTGAAGGTATTGCAGCGCGAGCAATGCTTGATGCCATCGGCCGCGCCGCGCAAGGCGTCGCCCAGCTTGCGGGCGCCTTCGCGGTCGTGCTGCAGCAGGTGGTAAGCCATGCGCTGGGCCGACTTCGGCCCCACGCCGGGCAAGACCCGCAGCGCCTCGATCAGCGCCTGCAGCGAGGTCGGGGGAGCACCCTTCATGCCGGCTCCCCGGGCGCAGCCATGCTCACCACCGGCACGTGATGCAGCACGGTGGGAAACGGCTCGTAGAAATGATGCAGCAAGGCTTTCCACTGCTGGTACTCGGGCGAGCCGCGAAAACCCTCGGTGTGGGCTTCCAGCGTGCGCCAGCGCACCGTCAGCAGGTACGCCGACGGCTGCTCGATGCCGCGATGCAGCTCAAGCCCAAGGAAGCCCGGCATGCCCGCGATGATATGGCGCGCCTGCCCGAAGGCCGCTTCAAAGGCGGCTTCCTGGCCGGGGCGCACCGGCAGCACTGCGGATTCGAGAATCATGCGGGCTCCGTGTCAGGCTCAGAACGGCAGCTTGAAGCCTGGGGGCAACGGCAGGCCGGAGGTCATCGAGCCCATCTTTTCCTGCGAGGTAGCCTCGGCCTTGCGCACGGCGTCGTTGAACGCGGCGGCAACCAGGTCTTCCAGCAGTTCCTTGTCTTCGCCTTCGGCGAGCAGGCTGGGGTCGATGGAGACGCGCTTGACGTCGTTCTTGCAGGTCATCACCACCTTGACCAGGCCGGCGCCGGACTGGCCCTCGACCTCGATCAGGGCAAGCTGCTCCTGCATCTTCTTCATGTTTTCCTGCATCTGCTGGGCTTGCTTCATCAGCCCGGCCAGTTGGCCCTTCATCATGGAGTGCTCCTGATTAGCGATTGGATAGAAGTTACGGGCCGCCGCGCGTCATGGGCGCCGGCGGCCCGGCAAAAATAAGAGGTCAGGCAGCGCGCGGCTGGATCGATCCCTCAAGGATCGTGCCGCCAAACTCGCGCAGCAAGCCCTGCACGAAGGGATCCCCTTCGATGGTGGCCTCGGCTTCGCGCTGGCGCTCGGCGCGGGCCTGGGCATCGGCCGCGGCGGCGGTATCGGCCACCGCGCCTATCTCGCACTGCACCCGCACTTCGGTGCCGAGATGCTCGGCCAGCGTCTGCTGCAGGCGCTCGACAACGCCTGCCTCGGTAATGGGCGCCACCGGCGCGCGCAGGTGGAAGGTACGGCCAACGACCTGGACGAGCTCGCTCTGGTAGGCCAGCTGCTGCGCGAGGCCCTTGAGCGGCAGGCTGGCAGCCAGTGCCGGCCAGGCACCGGTGAACACCGGCGGCGTGCCATCTTCGCCGGCCACCGGCGGCTTCGGCGGCGTGAGCCGTACCGGGGCCACCGGCTCGGCCGGGGCGGCTTGCACGGCAGCGGGAGCCGGCGGCGCAACTCGCGGTGCGGGTTCGCGCCGGGGCGCGGCCTGGCGCGAGGGCATCGTCTCGGGATCGCTGTCGTACGGCCCGATCACGGGCAGATCGGGCGGGAGGTCTTCCCAGGGCGGCACGTCGCTGCTGCCTGCGTGTTCCCAAGGCGGAACGTCATCGCCCGGGCCGCTATCGCGGGCATCGCGGGCATCGCGGGCATCGCGGGCATCGCGGGCATCGCGCGCATCCGTGGCGGCCTGCCGCGGGGGCACAGGCTCCCGGCGCACCGAGGCCGGCGCCGCGGCGGCAGGCATCGGGGCAGCCGGCCTCGACACCGCTGCAGGCGGACCCGGCGGGCGCAAGGGCTGGGCCGAGGGCTGGCGCGCAGCCGGCGCCGCCGCAGCAGGGGCGGCAGCGGGCGGCGGCGTGCGCGGGCTGCCGCCCGCACGCGCGGCAGAGGCCAGGCGCGCCGCGGCCAGCGCAGCACGCGCCGGCGACATCAGCGCACCGGCTGCGGGAGCGGGAGCGGCTGCCGGCGCGGCAGCAGCCGGAGCCGGGCTCGGCATCCTCACGGGCGCCGCAGGCCGCAAAGCCGGCGCCGGTTCTTGTGCCTGGACTGGTGCGGGATCGGTAGGCGCAACTGGCGCGGCCGGACGCATGGCAGGCGCAGCAGGCGCCACGGCGGCGCTAGCCGCGGCCGCATCGGCCGCAACCCGGCCCGCCGGCGTGGCGGCACCGCGCGCGCGCGGCGCCGGTTGGCCACCCCCCTGCGCCACCGTGGGCGTGGGGCTGGCCGACGGGCGGAACGCCAGCATGCGCAAAAGCGTCATGGTGAAGCCCGCGTATTCGTCGGGCGCCAGCGCCAGCTCGCTGCGGCCAAGGTTGGCGATCTGGTAGAACAGCTGCACTTCCTGCGCATCGAAGGCGGCGGCGAAGCGGCGCACTTCCGCGGCTTCCGGCCATTCTTCCTGGACCGAGGCAGGCACCGCCTGCGCCAGCGCGATCTTGTGCAGCAGCGAGGCCAGGTCCTGCAAGGCGCCGGCAAACGACAGGCTGCGATCGGCCATGCCGTCCGCCACCGCCAGCATGGCGCCACCGTCTTCGGCGGCCAGCGCATCCAGCAGTTGCACCAGGTAGCTTTGATCGATCGCGCCCAACATGCCGCGCACGGCGGCCTCGGACACCTGGCCGGCGCTATAGGCGATGGCCTGGTCGGTCAGCGACAGCGCGTCGCGCATCGAGCCGTGGGCGGCCTGGGCCAGCAGGCGCAGCGCGTTGGGCTCGCGCACGATGCCCTCCTCGCCCAGCACGTGGTCGAGGTGGCTGACGATATGGCCCGGCGGCATCTGCTTGAGGTTGAACTGCAGGCAGCGCGACAGCACCGTGACCGGGATCTTCTGCGGGTCGGTGGTCGCCAGGATGAACTTGACGTGCGCGGGCGGCTCTTCCAGCGTCTTCAGCATGGCGTTGAAGGCGTGGTTGGTCAGCATGTGCACTTCGTCGATCATGTAGACCTTGAAGCGCCCCGCCGTGGGTGCGTACACCGCCTTGTCCAGCAGGGACGCCATTTCGTCGACGCCACGGTTGGAGGCTGCGTCCATCTCGATATAGTCGACGAAGCGCCCGCTATCGATCTCGGTGCAGGCCTTGCACACCCCGCAAGGCTGCGCGGTGATATCGCCCGTGCCGTCCGGCCCGATGCAGTTCAGCGCCTTGGCGAGGATCCGGGACAGCGTGGTCTTGCCGACGCCCCGCGTGCCGGTGAACAGGTAGGCATGGTGCAGCCGCTGTTGTTCCAGCGCGTGCGTGAGCGCGCGGACCACGTGCTCCTGGCCGACCAGCGTGGTGAAATCCCGGGGGCGCCATTTGCGCGCTAGCACTTGATAACTCATGGCGGCGATTGTAGCAAAAGGCGGCCGTCCTTCAGGCGGGATTCACATGCGTCCCGGGTGCGTTGCCCTACGCCCCAAGCCCCTAGCCACATTCCCCGACATAACCGCAGTTGGCGCACTTGGCGCAGCCATCTACCTTGTGCAGGGCATGGGCGCCGCACTCCGGGCAAGGCTTGCCCGAGCCCAGCCCCAGCCCGGCGGCCGGCAAGCCGCCGGAGCGTGCGGCCTGGGCCGCGCCCCCGCCATCGACGCCGCCCCCGCCGGGCCCTTCCAGCCCGGCCAGACGGGCCGCAAGCGCCGCCACCGGCACCTGGGCGCCTTCCGCGTCGAGGAACCCTCGCTTGATCAGGATGCGTTGCAGGGCGTAGCCGATCGCCGCCACCTCGGAATCATGGAAGCGCGGCACCTCGGTGCCGTCCTGGCGCGCCAGCGTGCCATAGCGCACCGTGCCCTTGTCCCATACAACATTGCGCATATCGGCCAATGCCTTGGCGATCGAGCCGCCGGAACGCGCCACCATCGACAGCAGCCGCATGGTAGAGGTGATCCACTGCTGGCCGTCGTTGCGCTGCCCGGCCGGCATGAAGAACTCCACCGGGCGCTCCACGGCCACGGGCTTGCCGTCGAGCAGACCGGCCACGCGCATGAAGTTGACCGTCAGGTAGACCGTCTTGTGCCCCTCATAGGTCATGTACTCGACCTTGGAAGTCACCCCTTCGAGGTCGCCCACCGGACGGCTCCCGAATGGCTTGCGCAGCGGATCGTCCGTCACAGCGGGCGCGGCAAGTGCATCAGGGGCGCCCGCCGGGGGCGGCGTCACCGACAGCACTGCGCCCAGCACGCTGTTGGGGCGGTACGTGGCGAGCCCCTTGAGCCCCGCGCGCCAGGCTTCCAGGTAAAGGTTGCGGAAGGCCTCGTACGGGTAGTCCTCCGGCACGTTCACCGTCTTGCTGATGCTGGTGTCGATATAGGGCTGGACCGCCTCGAGCATCTTCATATGATCCAGCGCCGACATCTGCAGCGCCGTGACAAAGCTGTCGGGCAACTGCGCCATATCGCCGCCGAGGTGGCGATAAAGGCGCCAGGCATGATCCGCCACCTCGAACACCTTGTAGTTGTCGTCCGCCATGCGTTTCTTGCGGTTGTAGGTCCACGAGAAGGCGGGTTCGATGCCGTTGGAGGCGTTGTCGGCAAACGCCAGCGTGATGGTGCCGGTCGGGGCGATCGACAGCAGGTGCGAGTTGCGGATGCCGTCGCGGCCGATGGCTTCGCGCACCGCCGGCGGCAGGCGCCGCGCGAAGCCGCTGGCCAGGTACGCCTCGGCGTTGAAGAGGGGGAAGGCGCCCTTCTCCCGTGCCAGCCCGGCCGATGCCAGGTAGGCGGTATCGCGCAGGGTCTGCGCGATGCGCGCGGCCAGCGCGCGCCCCGCCTCGCTGTCGTAGCGGATGCCCAGCATCACCAGCGCGCTGCCCAGCCCGAGGAAGCCCAGGCCGATGCGCCGCTTGGCGTGTGCCTCGGCCTGCTGCTCCGGCAACGGCCAGTAGGTGACGTCGAGCACGTTGTCGAGCATGCGCACCGCCAGCCGCACCACCTCGGCGAAGGCCTCGAAATCAAAGCGGCTGTCCGTGCCGAAGGGCTGGCGCACGAAGCGGGTCAGGTCGATCGAGCCGAGGTCGCAGCAGCCATAGGCCGGCAGCGGCTGCTCCGCGCAGGGATTGGTGGCCTCGATGCGCTCGCAGTAATAGAGATTGTTGTCGTCGTTGATGTGCGACAGGAACAGGATGCCGGGCTCCGCATGGTCGTAGGTGGCCTGCATCACCTGGTCCCACAACTGGCGCGCCGGCACGCGGCGATGGACCCACTGCCCGTCGTCGCGCCGGTAGGCGCCATCGGCGATGGTTTGCGCCGCGGGCTCGGCCTCGTGCACCAGTTCGACCTCGCCATCGGCCTCGACCGCGCGCATGAAGTCGTCGCCCACGCCGATCGAGAGATTGAAGTTGGTCAGGTCGCCCTGGTCCTTGGCGTGGATGAAGGTCTCGATATCCGGGTGGTCGCAGCGCAGCACCCCCATCTGCGCCCCACGGCGCGAACCGGCGGACTCCACCGTGGCGCAGGACGCATCGAACACCCTCATGAACGACACCGGCCCCGAGGCGCGCGAGTGCGTGCCCCGCACCAGCGCGCCGGCTGGGCGGATCGCGGAGAAGTCATAGCCCACGCCGCCGCCGCGCCGCATGGTCTCCGCAGCCTGCGCCACCGCGGTGTAGATGCTCGGCTTGCCGTCACGCGCTTCGGACACGGAGTCGCCCACCGGCTGCACGAAGCAGTTGATCAGCGTGGCCTCGATGCGTGTTCCCGCCGCCGAGTTGATGCGCCCGGCCGGCACGAAGCCCTGCTCCTGCGCCCACAGGAAACGCTCGGCCCATTGCTCACGCTGCGCCTCGGGCTCCGCCTCGGCCAGCGCGCGCGCCACCCGCTGGCGCACATCGGCGGCAGTCGCTTCCTCACCCTTGGCGTACTTCTCCAGCAGGACCTCCGTGGAGATGTCCTGGGGCGGCAGCGTGGCGCGGAGCATCTGGTCTTTGGCATTCATCGTGGATCTCGCAGGTGTCTGGGTTGCATGACTCAATCAATTTACGCAATCAATTTCGCGGAAATCCGCCGGACCCGCCCGCTCTGGGTTACAATGCCGACCGGACGGGCCTCCTCGCATGGTGGCGCGGTCAACCTGGTCAGGTCGGGAACGAAGCAGCCACAGCCGTTTTCCGCCAGTGCCGAGGGTCGGGCTCGTCCCCCTAACATCTTCCCTAGCTGGTTTCCACAGCTATCCCGCAGCACCCCCCCTTCGCATCATCGCGCTTTCTTCAAGTCAGTGCATCAAGCCGTTGATGGCACGTTGATGGCATATTGACGGCACCGACCATCCGCCCGCCACAACGTTCGGCAAGGCATCGCAGAATCGGTATCCACGCAACGCCCTCCCGTTCTCCTTGATCCAGCCCCCGCCTAGAACAGCGTGCCCTGGCGCGACGTGTGCAGCGCATCCGCCGCAATCCACTCTCCGTCGGCCGTGGCCACGCCGGCCTCGACCCGCCGCCCAGGGAACATGGGCCTGACGGCCGCCACGTAGCCCGCGAGCTGCTGCGCGTAGGCCGCGTGCTCCTGCGGCAGCAGGCGCAGCTTGTAATCGATGATCACCACCCGATCGGCAAACTCCACCAGGCGGTCGATCCGCAGCAGGCGGCCGCGCGCATCGTAAAGCTCGACCTCGTTGCGCGCGCTGAGCGCGGCTTGCGGGAACAGCAACGGCCGCAATGCCGGCGCGTCCAGCATCAACCGGGCGCCTTCGACCGCGGCATGCGCCTGGTCCCGCCACAGCGTGCGCGCCTGCGCCGTGCCGGCGCCCGCCAGCGGGAACCAGCGCATCACCACCTCGGGCGTGGGCATCCCCTCGAACGCCTCCGGATAGCGCGTCACACGTTCCAGCAGCGCGTGCAACAACTCGCCATGGCGCGCCGCGTCGGCATCGAACACGATCGTGTGGTCGCCATCCTCGCCCCGGGCAGCGCCCTGCTCCGCTTCCTCGTCTTCCCACGCCAGCACCGGCGCCAGGCTCTCGGCCGCTTCGCGGTAACGCTGGCGAAAATCGGTAAAGCGCACGCGCGCGTCATTGCTGGCGGCGGCATCCGCCACATCCTGCGCGGTGGCCGCGGGGAACGGCTCGACTTCCACGCCGACCCCGGCCGCCAGCAGCCGCGCATACCAGCTGCCGGCGATCTCGCGGTTGCCCTCGGCGCTGTCGGCGCCGCGCGATGCGCGCCCCTTGACGCCGCTCACCAGCAAGCCCTGGCGCGCGCGCGTCATCGCCACATAGAGCAGGTTCCAGTTCTCGCGCTCGGCCAAGGCGGCCTCGGCCTCGAACAACGGCGCGCGAGCCAGCCCGCGCGTGCTGCGCTTGCCGTAGGCGGAGAAATGCACCGGCACCGCGGACGAAGGCGGCCAGTCGATCAGGATGCCGCCCCGGTCCGCGGCGGCATCGCTGTGGTTCGCGTCCAGCAGCACGACGAACGGGGCCTCCAGCCCCTTGGCCGCGTGCACGGTGAGGATGTGGACCGCGTCCTGCGCATTGTCGGCGGCGTCGGTGTCGCCTTCCGCGTCTTGCGCACTGTCGGCCATGCCGCCTTCGTCCGGGCTTTCGCCTTCTTCGCCACGCCGGATTTCCTGCAACTCGTCGATGAACTTCGGCAGGCTCGGATAGCGCCCGCCGTCGAGATCGAGCGAGAGTTTCAGGAAGGCATCCAGGTTGGCCAGCACCTGGTCGCGGATTTCGGCGGGCGCGGCCTCGGCATAGCGCCGGCGCACTTCGCCGCCATGGTAGATGTGGTCGATCAGGTCATGCACCGGGCGATGCGGCGCCACTTCCAGCCAGTGGCGCAGACGCGCCACGCCATCGCGCAGTGCCGGGCTGCCGAACTCCGGCAGCCCCTGCTCCCGCAGGCAGGCCCACCAGCCGGGCCGCGGCTCGCGCGCCTGGGTCATCTGCGCGATGGCGATCAGGTCCTCGTCGGTCGCGCCCACCAGCGGGCTCTTGAGCACATGGGCCAGGTCCAGGTCAGACTCCGGCGTCATCAGGAACGCCAGCAGCGCCGACAGGTCGAGCGCTTCCAGCGTGGCCAGCAAACCGCCGCGGCGCGGGCTCAGGCAGGGAATGCCGGCCTCGCGGAAGGCGCGTTCGTATTCCGCCAGATGGGTCTTGCGGCGCACCAGCAAGTGCACATCGCTCCAGCGCGCGGGCCGCGGGCCCCCGCTGTCGGCAACGGGCACCGTGGCGCGGATGTGCTTTAACCAGGCGGCCACGCGCCGGCCTTCTTCAAGCCTTAGCGAATCGCCCTCGTGCTGGCGCGGCTGCGTCAGCGTATCGCGGTGCGTGGCGGCGTCCTGCGCGGCCTCGGCTTGCTCAGCCTCCCCTTGCGGGGCCTGCGTTCCGGCCGGCTCCGCCTCGGGCTCGACCAGCGGCAGCAGCCACACCGGGCCGCCCGGCTCGTCCAGCGCGGTCGTCTGCGTCTCGAACAGCGGATAGCGCCCGTCCGCGCGCGCGGTGTCGAACACCGCGTTGACCCAGTCGAGCACTTCCGGGCGGTTGCGGCGGGTACGATTGGTCCGCAGCACGGTGGCGCCGAAGCCCGCCAGCAGCATCTCGCTGGCGGTCTGGAACAGGCGCGCATCGGCGCGGCGGAAGCGATAAATCGATTGCTTCGGGTCACCCACGAGGAACACTGTGGGCCGCTCGCCCAGGCCCGCGTAACCAGCCAGCCAGCCCTGCAGGATGCGCCATTGCAGCGGGTTGGTGTCCTGGAACTCGTCGAGCAACAGGTGGCGGTAGCGCGCATCGAGCCGGACCTGCAGGTAGGTCGCGGTCTCTTCGTCGCGCATCAGCCGCGCGGCCAGCCATTCGAGGTCGGCAAAGTCCATCGCACGCTGCTCGGACTTGTGATGCTGGTAGCGCGTCAGCAGCGCGTCGCCCAGTTCGTACAGCGCCAGGTTGACGGCCAGCACCGCGGCCTCGCAGCGGCGCTGCGCGACTTGCTCCAACGCGGCGCACATCTCGCCGTGCTCCGCGAGGAACGCATCGACCATGGCCTCGCCGCCGAGCGCCTTGGTCAGCGCCGTGGTGGCGCGCAAGGAGCGCGGCTTGCCGGCGGCGGTGAAAAACGCGTCGCGCAAGATCGCGAAAGTGCGCTCGGCGGGCTCGCCCCCTTCGGCGCCCGCCTCGCGCCAGGCGCGGATCGCCAGGATCGCATCGGCCAGGCGCGTGGCGTGGGCCTGCTCGGTCTTGCCGCCCCGGCCCAGTTGCGACGCCATGCCCTGGCAGGCGTCGAGCCAGCTGTCATCGGCCAGCACTTCCAGCAACACGTCGATCTGGGCATCCTCGCCCAGGTCCGCGGCGAGCGCCTCGGCGGGATCGGCGCTTTCGCGCAAGGCAAACCATTCGCTGCGCGCATGGAACATGGCGTCCAGCAAGGCCCGCGCCTGGAATTCGCCGATGGCGTCCACCAGCCGCTCGAAGGCCACGCGCAGGTTGGCATATGGCGGCGTGGCCAGGGCCTGCCAGAACGGCGCCCATGCCTCGCGCTTCATGCGCAGCGCGTCTTCGCGCAGCGTGGCGCCCGGCACGATGCCCGACGCCAGCGGCGCGCCGCGCAGCAGCGTGCCGAACCAGCCGTGGAAGGTGTCGATGGCCATGCGCCCGGGCGCGGCCAGCACCTGCGCGTGCAGGCCGCGCGCGCGCGGCAGCGCGGCGCGCGCGGCATCAGGCGAGA